>SKKC01000308.1 GCA_007121695.1 Spirochaetales bacterium
ACCGCGAGAGATACTCTCTGACGCTATGCGGCATAAACAGATCCAACCGCTGGTTCCTGCAGCCCCCACAGGTGCTCAAAGACGCTGTTTCGGGCGGCTCGCCTGTACGAATCGAGGAGCACGATGACCTCGAAGTGTACGGGATGCCCGGCGTCGGCTTGCGAACTGCGGCAAACGAGCGTGTCGAAACCGACATCGTGTTCCCGGTGATACACGGCACATATGGAGAGGATGGGACGCTTCAGGGATTTCTCGAAACGCTCGGCCTCGCCTATACCGGTAGCGGTGTTTTCGCAAGTGCAGCCTGTTTCGACAAACGGATGACGAAACAGCTGTGCTCAGCTGCCGGAATACCCTCGGTCGACTCGCTTTCCGTACACCTCGATAGTACGTCTCACGGAGTTTCGGAAGCGGTGAAACAACAGGTTTCCAGCAGATGGCCGGGACAACCCGTCTTTGTGAAACCGGCGAGGTGTGGCAGTTCAGTCGGAGTATCGCGCGTTGCGGCACTGTCAGGCCTTCCGGACGCACTTCGAGTTGCCGCGCGATACGATTGCGACATTCTGATTGAACCGGAGATTCGCGGGCGCGAGCTCGAATGCGCAATAACGGGCAATGATTCCATCACCGCGCACGCTGTCGGCGAAGTACAGCCCCTGAAGGGCTTCTACGATTACCGGACAAAATACATAAACGAAGACGGTGCTGCCCTGACTATTCCCGCCCTAGTCGAAAAATCCGTGTACGAAGATGTTCAGAGAATCGCGTGTGATGCATACCGTGCGTGTGGTTGCTCCGGGTACGCCAGAGTGGACCTGTTTTTCTCCGAAGAAACCGGAGACATCCTGCTGAACGAAATCAACACTATTCCCGGCTTCACGAGCATCAGCATGTTTCCAAGTCTTTGTCAGGAAAACGGAACCGGATATTCGGATCTTATATCTCTGTTGATACGCCTTGGTATCGAACAGTCACAGCTGCGCCAGACCCTGAGTTACGACTTCAGTGACATGGAAAACTACCAGTGATCGACTGAATAGATTCTGTCGAGCGGCAGCCGTTCCATGTGAGGAGCCGTGGCATCGCTGTATCCCACGGTCAACAGCATTACAACCCTCATGGAGTACGGCACGCTTAACAGGGACTTCACATCCTGTTCGTCGAACGTCGTGTTAAGACACGTACCAAGACCTTCATGGACCGCCTGAAGCATCATGAAACTCGCAGCGATACTCAGATCCACCGGATACGACAGCTGTCCATTCGGCATTTTGTAGTCAATATTCGTGGAGCACACGGCAATGCACACCGGTGCATTACCAACCCATTCCTGTCCAAAGCATGCGTCCTGCAGACGCAGCCGTTTCTCGCTGTCACATACGGCAATGAAGCGCCAGGGCTGTCGGTTTTTCGCGCTCGGAGAACGCCTGCCCGCTTCGATTATTCTGTCCAGACTTTCTTTTGGGACAGGCTCGTCTGAGTACTCACGGACACTGAAACGGTTACTGATTTCGGGCATTAAATCCATAGGCATCCTGTACTGGAAAGGTTATTGACCAATGCTTCCCGCAGTTCGTAGGCTGCTCGTACCACCATGATCAAACGACTGTTCCTGTTGTTGCTGATACTATCAGCTTCAGATTCTTTTTCACAGTCCCCGTTTTTCGCGTTAAACCCTGCAGAACCTGACCTGCGAACGGCGATAATCGAGCTTCTGCCGACCGATGAGGCAACTGAATCCGAGAAACAACTGTTTGAGTTGCTCGCCAATCAGATTCTCTCACTTGCAGACCGGTTTGAGCGCGAAGACTCTTCGGTACGAGTACAGTCAATTCCACACACGAGCGCTGTCAGTGGCCATTCCTTCTCCGAGTCCCTGCATGTACGTATATCCGGTCGCTCCGAGCGCAGCCTTGTCTTTTTTGTTCCGGTAAACACGCCACCCTATGCACACAACACACCGTACGGCGCACCGGGTATTCTCGCAGCCCTGGAACTCGTCTTTTCCGGCATTGAACAACAACCCGAGACGACGCTTCATGTTGTGTTCGGTACTGCGACCAGACGAACCGGTTCGCTTTTTCAGGAAAGTCTCGTCTCGCTGTTCGAGGATGAAACGGTTGAAGCTGTCATCGGAGTCGATGTACTTGTACCGGATCGAAGAATCGAAGTTGTATCCGGGAGTATCGGGGTAGTATCACCACCATGGCTCACTGAACTCGTGCGACAGTCGCTTGTCGAGTCGGGAGTATCGGCGACCGTTCTCGGCACCGCAGAACAACTGTTCAGGATTGGCGCTCGTCCATCCGGCCGGGATTATCTGATCCGGCCCTTCCTCGAGCAGGACATTCCGGCTGTGCTGCTTGTCGACCGCGCAACCCAGCGTTTTGCCATGCAGAACGACCCGCCGCCTGCCTTGCATCCGATGGTCGAGATCACCCGAAGCGAGATCCTCGAGTCAGCACGGGACATATATAACTCGCTTGCTCGTATTACGTCCCGTTTCGACGAAGTGCAGGAAACGGCATGGGACAGGAATGCAATTCGCTACACGATTCTTGAACGTACCATTGTCGTAGGCGAAACCACGTACCTGGTTTTTCTGCTGATCTCCCTTGCGCTTGTCTTTGCGTATGGAGTCACGCACAGACAATCGCTTGCGCGCTATATCCGGACGCTTCGAAGGAACTTCCTGAGTCTTCCCCTGCTCTTCGGCCTCAGCTACGTTCTTCTACTCACGTTCGGGCGTCTCTCAATCAGAATACTCATTCTTCGTGGCACACCGGAACTCACTCCCATGCTGCCAGTCGCCCTTTTCGGTTTCAAGTTTTTCGGAGCGTTCCTTGTACTGCAGATGATATATCTTACCTTCCGACGACTTCCCTTATCCCGAAACGGTAGTTTTTATTCCGCCGCGTCGATTCTTGTACTACTGGTTTCGGTTTTTATTTTTGGAAGCGTAAGCATTGCGACAGCTGCTCCCTTTGTCGCAGCCCTTCTTGCGACCGTCCTCTTTACTCTCACATCCAATCGTTTTCTGAAATCGGTCTTTCTTGTGCTTGCGGTCATTCCCCCCGCCATTCTCGTCTACTCCTTCCTCGCACTCGAGGAAGGTCTCGTTGTTGAGCGGCTTGTGTCTGAACCCGTCACGAACATACTGCCCACGCTTGTTGTAATGCCGTATTTGATGCTTCTGGTTCGAATGGATTTTCTGATTCGACATCCAGTAAGCGGAGGCCGTTCGTTTGCAATGAAACTGCTCTCCATAGTCGTCGCTTCCGGACTCGTGCTTTCGGCAATTCAGCTTGCGAGCGCAGCGCCATTTTCCGCCGCGCAGCCGCAGCGGATACTGATACACCAGGAGGCAGACATGAACTCAGGCACTGCGTTCCTTGAGATCGAAAGCGTGGCGGTGGCAGACACCTTATCCGTACGTTCGGGCAATCAGGTGTTTTCCCTTGGACAGCGGTCGACCAGAACACGAGAGCCCATGAATGTCCCGGACTCGCATGTACAGGTACGCGTGGACGAAGAGACCTTTCTTACACGACGCATTGTTGATATTACCATTACTTCGGATCAGGACCTGGAAACTGTGAACCTTTCTCTGCACGCACCGACACCCATTCTGGTGTATCAGTCTACTCTTCCATTTCGCAGTTCCGCAGCCGGAACGCGTATCGATCTTGTCTCGGGTCGTAATGCTCCGCAGGTTTTTGAACTACGGATCGTTATACCCGCTGAATTATCTCCCGAGCTTGAAGTAACCTCGGTTGCTCGCGATATACCGGAGCTATCTGTCGAATATGGAGCAAATCTTTTTGTGAACCTGCAGTCGGTACAGACACGACGACAGGCGCTTCTTGAGATCGGCAACGACCAATGAGTGCGGCAGACCTTCCGGAGAAGCTTTATTTTCACGTCGACCTCGACGCCTTCTATGCATCGGTAGAGCAGCGGGACAATCCGGAGTTGAGAGGCCTGCCAGTCATCGTCGGGGGAGACCGCAGCGGTCGTGGCGTTGTAAGCGCCTGCAGTTACGAAGCACGCGTGTTTGGAGTGCACAGCGCCATGCCGGTCGCAGAGGCGTGTCGCCTGTGCAGCGAGGCGGTCGTGCTACCGGTGAGGATGCAGCGGTACCAGGAGGTCTCGGCGAAGATCATGGCCCTGCTTGAAACGCACACACCAGTCCTCCAGCAAATTTCAATCGATGAGGCGTTTCTTGACATGAGCGGCACCGAAAAGCTTCTTGGACCAGCGTATGACCAGGCGGTTCGCCTGAAACGGATAATTCGAACCGAATTCGGACTCAACGCTTCGATTGGAATAGCAAACTCGCGCTACGTCGCGAAAATGGCCTCTGATTTCCGTAAACCTGATGGTCTGCATGAAGTTCGTCCGGGATGCGAGATGGATTTTGTCGCACAGCTCGACCTGAAGGATATCTGGGGTCTCGGAAAAAAGACGCGAGTCCGGCTTAACCAGTTGGGAATACACACGGTAGAGGAACTGCGAAAACTGAATGAGCACGAACTGCGGGGTTTCCTCGGCGAATCTTCGGGCAGCTACCTGTATCTCGCCTGTCGCGGCATAGATCCAGGTATTTTCTCCGGAAAAAGCAGTCGCCACTCGATATCAACCGAGACTACATTCGACAGGGATATCCATGACACCGCGACACTCGAAACGGTACTGCTCGAGTTGTGCGAACAGGTCATGTACCGGGTCTACAAAGCAGATGCATACAGCCAGACAGCAACCATAAAGGTCCGGACCTAAGACTTTAAAACGGTTTCGCGCCAGCGCACCCTGAAACATTGCATTGAAACTGTGGATGAACTCTACGGAGTTTCCCGCAACCTCCTCCATGAAGTACTCGGTGGAGTTCCGATCCGACTCATTGGAGTCGGAGTCGTGAGCACAGGAAATCGATCCCGGCAGGCTCAATCCGAACTGTTTACCGACAATAGTGCTTTTGACCACAAGAAGCGCGCGGTCGAGGCAGCCGTCTGGGGTCTACGAGACAAACTCGGGGTGCAGATGCACAAAGCACGTATTATCCGGGAACAAAACGATCACGGAGAAAACACCTGATTCACTAAAGGCGCGACCATGGATGCGACACCCGAGAGTAGAAATGCATCCTTATCTGAAAAGGGATCTTTCGTGTGGCTGTCTATATCGATCTGCCCGACATAGACACCATTCAGGATAATTGGTTCGACATATTCCGCGCGCGTCTGAAGACTGCAGCTGAGATAGTTCGACTCAGCGCTCACATCCGGTACGACTAACGTCCGTTCAGTTGCGGCGCTCTGACCACAGATTCCGCGCCCATAGGGAATTTGCGTATGCTCGGTCGGGGCCCCGGAAAATGGCCCGAGTACGAGTAGACGCTGTTCTGGAACCGCGAAATAAAACCCGACCCAGTCGTAATGAGGAACCTGTTCCTTCAATGAATCGCATATCAACTGCAGGCAGGCACCGGCTTCCTTCGCAGGAGGCAGCAATCCTTTACACGTATTCAACAGTTCGTCGACGGAGAAGTTTGACATTTCAACCTCGCAGCTATTGATTTCGGTATTTGTGTTCCGTACAGTAGTCATAAACCCTCAACCGGAGCAAGTCTCATGATCAAGATGAATCCACACTATGCGAAACTGAACGCGTCCTACCTGTTTTCCACGATTGCGCAAAAAATCGAAGCGTTTCAGGCAGCCCACCCTGACACTGACCTTATTCGTCTTGGCATTGGCGACGTAACGCACGGGCTGGCAAAACCCTGCGTGGATGCGATGAAGCAGGCTGCAGACGAAATGGGTTCCGATACCGGCTTTCGCGGCTACGGCCCGGAACAGGGCTACGAGTTCCTCCGGGCGGCAATAGCCGAACACGATTTCCGTTCTCGTGGCGTCGAGATGAGCGCAGACGAAGTGTTTGTAAGCGATGGCGCAAAGTGCGACAGCGGCAACTTCCTCGATGTCCTTGCAGCCGATATACAGGTTGGTGTACCTGATCCTGTTTACCCGGTATACGTCGACACGAATGTCATGTCAGGACGCACCGGAACGTACAGCGACGGCCGATACGAGGGCCTTGCGTATCTCGAAGGCACCAGGGAGAACGGGTTCGTTCCGCCTCCCCCGTCATACCATCTGGATCTCATTTATCTGTGTTTTCCGAATAATCCAACCGGGGCGACGGCGACTCGCGAGCAACTGTCTGCATGGGTCGCGTACGCGCGCGAGCACGAAGCGCTGATTCTGTTCGACGCGGCCTACGAGCGATTCATTCGCTCGCCGGATGTTCCGCACAGCATCTACGAAATCGATGGGGCACGGTCCTGCGCCGTTGAAATACGAAGCTTCTCAAAGACGGCGGGATTCACCGGCACACGGTGTGCCTTTACCGTCGTTCCGAAGGAGATCGAGGTATCAGACGGAAACGGATCGGTCCGTTCGCTTCACAGCCTGTGGAATCGCCGTCAGAGCACGAAGTTCAACGGTGTTTCGTACCCGATACAACGGTCCGCGGAAGCTGTCTACAGTCCGGAAGGTACGCACGCGGTCGACTCGCGCATACAATACTACATGGAAAACGCGAGTATTATTCGCGAGCGTATGGAACGCGCTGGATATGCAGTCACAGGCGGACTTGACAGCCCGTACATCTGGGTCGAAACGGGAACCGACAGCTGGTCTTTCTTCGACAGGCTTTTAAACGAAGCAGGAGTGGTCATTACGCCGGGAGTCGGGTTTGGCCGCATGGGAGAGGGGTTTATCCGTATAAGCGCGTTCAATCACCGGGAAAAAGTGGAAGAAGCCATGGAACGCATAGTCAGAGCCCTTTGAACGCAGCTGACCCTCAATACAGGTGTCCCATTTTGTCTTTCTTGGTTTCCATGTACGTCCGATTATGGTGGTTCCATGCGGTGACCACCGGAATACGTTTTGTGACAGGGAAACCCTCGGCGGTCAGTTTGTCTATTTTGTCCGGGTTGTTGGTCAGCAGAGCCACTGACTGAATGCCGAGCAATCTCAAAATTGCCGCCGCGACGTCATAACTTCGTGCTTCTGCCGGAAACCCGAGGTACTCATTGGCCTCTATGGTATCGAGCCCGAGGTCCTGCAACTGGTAGGCCTTAATCTTATTAATGAGTCCTATGCCCCGCCCTTCCTGCTTCAGGTAGACTACCGCGCCGCATTCACGCTCCGATATGTACTCGATGGCCGCTTCAAGCTGATCCCGGCAATCGCATCGCAGTGATCCCCACACGTCGCCGGTATGACACTGACTGTGCACCCGAACCGGTACATCCGTCTTGCCCGATACGGTTCCACGAACTATTGCTGTATGCTCTTTGCCGGTTGTTCGATCGATAAACCCGTACAGGACGAAGCTGCCGAATCGTGTAGGAAAATCAGCGGTCGCCGCGAGTTCAACGTTGCACGCTTCGTCGGTATAATCGCCGTCGCTTCCGACCGGAACCTCGTCGAGCGGAAATTCCGGCTCGCCAAACATTTTGCTTCGCAGCTGCATTCTCAACTCAATGAGTTCCCGTGATCGCTCTCGAGGGCTTTTGTGTGAATTCCTGCTGTTTCCTGTTGCGTTATCGGGACCCATTCTAATTAAAACCACTCCGCATACGTAAATTATTGTTGCAGCAGACAGGATACCGAATTAGCGCGTGAGCGAAAACCGGAAGAACCCATATCCGATCACTTCCCGCCGAAGCAGCTGTTTGAGCGCGTTTCCACCAACCATGGACCGGCACCACTCGCTGCGACGCGTGCCGAGCGACAGAACTGGCGAAAACGCTCGCAAGACGTAGTCCCGAAGCCCGTGGGCCGACACGTACGCAGTCCAATCGTCGAAGTCTTCCAGTTCGAAACCGGCCGACTCCGCTGCTGAAATCAGGCGCTCGTGTGTCAGAACCGACGGCGCTCGCCAGCCCCATACGAACTTTTCGAGCTCTGACCGCTCGACAGAATCACGGACAGGAGCCTTTTTCTGAAAGTCATCGATGAGGATCAGGGAACCACCCGGTCTACCAACTTGAGACAGGGTCTGAAAAAAAGCACCCGGGTCTTCTACATGCACAAATGACTCTATGGCATACATAACATCAAACGCCGTTTCCAGGCAATCGAACGTGGCAGCTTCGGTAAAATCGCCGGTGTGAATAACGATTTCGCTGCCCAATCGGGTGGCTGCCGGGCCAAGCCAGGAAGACGCCTGTTGTGCCTGCTTCGGGCTGATCGTGATACCGGTATATTTCGAGCGATACCGCTCGGACAGATAGCAGAGAGTACCGCCTACCCCGCAACCAAGATCAAGAACGCTCGCTGGCTGCCTGTTCTGCAGGTGAGCCAGGAGTTTAACACTCGAGTAGTGAATCGCTTCTTCCCGCCGCGAAACACCCGGGCCCCATACTGGCCTGTGAATCGCGCCGAGGCCCCTGCCCGGGCCATACCGCGTAAACAGCGCAGTCGACTGATCGTAGTACCGTGTAACTGATTCACCCTGTCCCATATGACCCATGTACTACTGCGGTAATGCACCGGATACACGCTGCCATTCGTCCACAAGCGCCTGATACTCCATCTTGAGTTCACCAAGCAGGGACTCATAGTAATCAGACAGCTCGTTCTCTGCGGTATCCTCTAACTCGGCGGCCTTGTTTCCAAGACGAACCGCTTCGAGACTCAACGCGCCACCCTTCATGTTATGAGCTATGGCGCGGAGCTCGGCGTGGTGATTCGCTCGCATCGCAGCATCCATGGACGCAATCTGTTCGTGTACTTTTGCGAGAAATCCATCCATGACCCGGGCAACGACTTCGGGTTTCTCCATAAACGACTCAAGCGCTCCCTTGTAATCAAAAACAGGCGTGGAGTCTGCTGGTTCGACATGTTCGGGTTCACTGTTTGTCGCGCCCTGTGAACTCTCCTGCCCGAGCCAGCGATCGAGCAGACGACGGACATCCACTGGCTTGAACGGTTTCGCCATGTAATCGTCCATTCCGTAATCGATGCATCGT
>SKKC01000261.1 GCA_007121695.1 Spirochaetales bacterium
GCTGCTCGATATCTTTACCAGGATCGTGTTCTACGTGGAGTTCAGTCGCAAAGCCTTGTACGCGCGGCGATTCAATACTGCGTTGACGGAATGTGTACCACAATTCCGTCAGTCTCGGCTGTCGCTTCAATCTGGCAGCCGAGACGACTCGCGTCGGTCCGTTCGGTCGCAGTAGCCTCGAGCATGTCTTCTTCGTCGCGCCCGATCGGCGGCAGCTTGTCTTTCCAGTCGTCCGCTACGTACACGTGGCACGTCGCACACATGGCGAGTCCGCCACAATCGCCCTCTATCCCGTCAATACCGTTATCAACGGCGGCGTCGCGTATCGTCGTTCCATCATCGACCTCTATTGTTTTCTTCGTACCATCCTCGTATATGTATGTGACTTCTGGCATTTTGTTCAACCTCCACGAACGTTTGTTCATATAATACCCCGATCGGATGGATTTCACAATCGGTGTTTTTTGCTCCACGCGGCGATTTTTCTACCGAGGTGCCACATACCTGCCTGTGGTATAATCTCGCATGCCCGACACCGCCTCCCGACATGCACAACTGACGCGAAACCTGACTGAGCGCGAAAAAGAGCTGGACGCATTGTACAAACTGGCAAGCCTGTTCAGTCGGCCCATTGATACCGTACAGACCGCAATTCAGGAGACAGCGTCCATTCTTCACGTGGCAATGGAGCACGCAGACCGTACGCGGGTTTCGATCTCGACAGACGAGATCGAGAAGACAGCTGGTGTCGAATCGGCACCTTCGCAGGTTGTGCCGGTGGATCAGTTCGCCTGTCGACGGAGGTACAGTATCGAACGGGAAATTATCGTATCCGTGAGCCTGTTCGAAGGATTTGGGGCGGCAGACCGGCACGCACGTATCGGGGAACGGGAGAAACGCCTGATTACCTCTACCACCGATATGGTGGCAAATCTCCTGCAGCGACGCGAGATGGATCAGATCCTACGCGAGTCCACAAAAACCCTGCAGCGTCAGGCGGCTGAACTGGAACGAAAGAACGTCGCCCTGAGCGAAGTGCTCTCCCGAATCGACGAGAACAGACACGCATCCCTCCGCAGCGCGCGCAACCACATCGATACGTTCGTCGTACCGTATCTGCGGGAGATCGCCGAGCGCATACCCTCTCACTCGCTGGTTCAATCCCGGATAGAGCAGATTGAACGCTCGCTATACGCGCTGTTTGACGGGAACAGCCAGACGCTACTCGAAGCAGCGCACAGACTTACGCCCCGTGAAGCCCAGATCTGCGGGCTGATTCGAAACGGGCTGACGACAAAAGAGATCAGTTCGTTTCTGCACATTACCGAAACCACGGTAGAGCGGCACAGAAATACGATACGACGAAAACTGGACCTGAATAACTCGAGCATTAACCTCACAACGTTCCTGCGTTCATCGGTCTGAATCGCACCATGTATATAACATGTAGATTTTCTACATGATTTTCACAGATTGCTGGCACACGGCGGTCTCGGCTATGCTTCTTCGATACGGAGAAAACCAATGAGTGATAAAAACATCGTCCTCAGCAGCACAGACTACGAAGTCCTGCGCAGGCTTGTGACGCAACTGGAGAAAAACGGAAAAGTCGCCCAACCTCATTTTGCTCGACTTGCGCGCGAGGTGAAGGCTGCGATTGTGCTGGACGAGCAGGATCTTCCCGACAAGGTCGTTACAATGGGCTCACGCATAAACTATACCTTCACGCAGACGGGCGAAACCTCGGAGGTAACCCTTGTGTTTCCGGCGCAGGCGAAAGACGGAGACGAGTATCTTTCCATTCTGGCGCCGCTCGGTCTCGCGCTTATCGGGGAACATGAGGACACCGATGTGGAGTATGTCGCCCCTGGTGGCACGTTCGGCATACACATAAACTCGGTCGAACACACGGACATTACCCGAGCCGAGGCTGGTGCATAGTATCATGCTTCAGCTTCCTTCGGGCTCAACCGAGACTGAGTTGCTCGATCGACTGTTGCGCTCGACCCGGCGAAGCGACCCGCGTCGCTATGCACACGCCGTGCAGCTCAGTGGCTGTCTGAGGAAAATCGGCGACGCGTTTACGTCCTATCCCTCGATTTTTGAAGATCAGGAAACCGACACACCCGATCGATCGATCGAAACACTGATTACTGCGGTGTTACACGACGGGTGCCGGCACACGATCCTGCTACCAACGAAAATCGCGGTTGGCAAGGCACTCATGATCGCTCGTTTCAATACCTACGGATTCCTGCTCAAGACGTGCAACGGGCGATGCGGGCCCTCTCACGGAGTCAGCGAACTGCAACGACGGTGGGAGTCGTTAATATTCTCGCTATTGCTGGAAGAGGTGTATCAGCTCGTTATCGAGCGACCTGACCGGTATTCCGAGGCGCAGCGACGACGGTCGGCGCTGGACCTGCTGCATCTGTGGGAGCACCGAAGCGATCGGAATGTCCCTGCGTACGCCCCGGTGCTTCTGGATCTCTGGCGCGCCCGAAAACAGGTGGCGCCCGTGTTTGGAACGATGCTCGGGACTCGCGAGCTGATTCTGATTTCGAGTGTTCTCTCGGATACATGGCATGATTTTCTGAGCACCTGCGGCGATGACGCCGAAACCATACATGCGGTTGAAGAGTTCATTTTCGGTCTAAGCTACGAGCAGATCAGCAGCGTCCGGAGCATAATGAATGCCCGGAAGAAGATGGTTATAGACCGTGAATCGCTTATGGAGATGCTCGGTGGCGATGCACACGTACCCGAGATCGAAAGCTCGGATCCACGCGAGATGTACCGCTTTTTTCAGACGAGGGTACGTAACGCGAATCGACGCTCCATTGCACGGACCGAAGGACCACACCGAACACTCGAAGAAATACTGCTGATGTTCCTTCTCGAGACCCGAGCAGACAGTTCCGGGCTCTGATTATCCTGACACTGTTGTTCCGACTGCCACCGGCCGGTACTATAGAGTACATACATGAAACTTCTGCACACCGCCGACTGGCACATCGGACGTACGCTGTACGGAAAGAAACGCTACGAAGAATCGGCCGCATTTCTCGACTGGCTGGTCGACACGACCCGCGAACAGCAGGTAGACGTACTGCTCGTATCGGGAGACGTTTTCGATACGACCACCCCGAGCAATCGGGCCCAGGCGCTGTACTACGAGCTGCTTCCCCGGATTGCTGCTGCGGGGTGTCGGCACGTGGTTGTGACAGCCGGCAATCATGACTCACCGTCGTTCCTGACCGCGCCCCGCGCCCTGCTGAAAGCATTGAACGTTCACGTGATCGGGAATGCGTCTGCCGATCCGGCCGACGAGGTGCTCGTGCTGCACGATCCCGACGGACAGCCGGAGCTCATTGTGTGCGCGGTTCCCTATCTTCGCGATCGCGACATCCGATCGGTCGAGGCGGGTGAGAGCGTCGAAGACAAGGAGCGCAAACTCATTGCCGGTATTCGCGATCACTATGCAGCCGTCGGGCGATACGCAGAACAGACCCGGGAGCGCCTCGACCGCCCCGTTCCCATAGTCGGAATGGGACACCTGTTCACCGCCGGCGGACACACCGTCTCCGGCGATGGCGTGCGAGAACTGTACGTGGGATCACTCGCCCACGTACACTGCTCGGTGTTTCCGGAATGCTTTTCGTACCTTGCCCTGGGGCATCTGCACGTACCGCAGACAGTCGGCGGCAGCGACACCGTACGGTACAGCGGGTCTCCCATTCCCATGGGGTTTGGAGAAGCAGGACAGACGAAGAGTGTCTGCATCGTCGAGTCTGGTCCGGAAGCCTCACCGGCACAAGCCGAAGGGCCAGCGGTGCACTGCCTCGAGATACCGGTGTTTCAGGCTCTCGCGCAGATTTCCGGCGACTGGAGCACGATATCCTCGCGCGTACGCGAGTTCGCAGAGGCGCAGAAACCGGTCTGGCTCGAGATATCCTACGAAGGGCCGGAGATTACCGGAGACCTGCGAGCACAGCTGGACGATGTAATTGCAGGCACACAGCTCGAGATACTCCGCGTCAAGAATACGCGGGTTGCCGAACGCGTGCTTAATGCCATGCACGCCGATGAGCACCTGGAAGATCTCGACGTACACCAGGTATTCGAACGCTGCATGATCAGCCACGGCGTACCCGAAGATCAGCAGGCGGAACTGCGCACCCTGTACCAGGCTGCGGTGCGATCGCTGGACGAAATGGACACTACGGCAGAATGAGAATACAGACACTACGCTTCAGGAACCTGAATTCGCTCACCGGAGAGTGGCTCATTGATCTCGAGCACGAAAACTATCGCGTCGACGGTATCTTCGCGATAACCGGCCCGACGGGTGCGGGAAAGTCGACAATACTCGATGCGCTCTGCCTCGCCCTGTACGGGCAGACTCCCCGACTGGCGAAAATCACGAAAAGTGCGAACGAAATCATGTCGCGGCACACCGGCGAGTGCTACGCCGAAGTCACCTTCGTTACCCGGGCCGGCTCGTACCGATGCCAGTGGAGTCAACACCGTTCGCGCAGGAAACCGGACGGTGAGTTGCAGCAACCGCGCCACGAACTGTCCGACGCTGCATCCGGAGAGATAATCGCCGACTCGATAAAGACCGTGTCAGAGCAGATCGTAATTCTGACTGGCATGGATTACCATCGGTTCACCCGTTCCATGCTGCTCGCGCAGGGCGGCTTTGCGGTATTTCTGCAGGCGCCACCCGACGAACGCGCTCCGATCCTCGAACAGATAACGGGTACCGAAATCTACTCGCATATATCGCGCCATGTACACGAACTGAGGAAACGGGAGTCCGACGCCCTGTCCCTGCTCCAGGCCGAAACAGCCGGCATTTCCGTACTGAGCCCGGAAGAACAGTCGCAACTCGAGGCGCGACTGACGAACGACACGGACCGTGAGGCAGAGATTGCCGCCTCTGTGACGAAGCTCTCTGAAAGCATTGCGTGGCTCGATACCACGGCCGTTCTGCAACAGGATATCGCCCGGATTGGCGAAGAGGAAGAACAGGCGCGGCAGCAGCGTGAAGCATTCGCACCCGATCGCGAGCGCCTCCGTGCCGCCGAACGGGCAGCGACGCTCGACGGGCAGTATGCGACGCTGTGCGCGACGCGCCGGCAACAGGTGAACGATCAGCAGGAGCTCGAGGCCGAGCAGGCATCCATTCCTCCGCTCACCGAGGCCGAAACACAGGCACGGGACCTCCACGAGACCGCCGTACACGAGACGCAGGCCGCACGAACGAAGCTCGATGAAACCATCCCGACCCTCAACAGGGTTCGCCAGATCGACCTGGCCATACAGGAACGGACGCGTGCTCGCGAGGTGCTTGCCGAAAAGGCAGACGCTGACCGGACACAGATCGAAATAATCGCAACTGAACTGCAGGCGCTTCGCTCACGACGCGACGAGGCAGCCGCGGAAGCCTCGCGGGCGCAGGAGTATCTCAAGACGCATGCGGCAGACGAAGGGCTTGTCTCTCACCAGGCTGGCATCGACGAGCAGCTTCGAGCGTATGATGCGTTGCGTGCTGACCTCCGCGAAGCGCGGGCAACCGTGTCCCGGCTCGGCGAGGCGCGCGACAAGGCCGTCACCCAGCACGAAGAGGCGCAGGCCCGCCTGAACCTGGCACAGCAGGAACACAAGACCCGGGTACAGCACACGCAGAGCGCACGCGAGAAGCTGCAGCAGCTGCTCGGCGATCGCATGCTTCGCGAGTACCGCGCCGAGCACGAGCACCTGATACGTGAACAGGCGCTGTCGATCCGGATACAGAACCTCGAGGACGCCCGCGCACAGCTTCAGGACGGTGCACCCTGCCCGTTGTGCGGTGCCACCGAGCACCCCTACGCACACGACACCCCCGACCTCCCGAGCGATATTGAACAGCGAATAGCCGCGTGCGCTTCGACTATACAGAGCGCCGAGGAGCAGGAATCGGACAGAGAGGAGCGTCTGAAGGCAGAGCAGGACGCGCAGCAGCTTGTACACGAGGCAGGGTCCGCGGTTGCCACGGCAGCCCGGGACCTCGAACGCGCACAGGAACGATACGAGGATTGCGCATCGCAGATACGGGGCATGGAGGAGCGCCTGGCAGCGCAGGAGCACCGTATCAGGGCACGCCTGTCGGAAGTCGGTGTCACGGACATGCCGGGTGAGTCGATACAGGAGCTCCGGGACATGCTCACCGAACGCCTTGCCTCGTGGAAGGAGCAATCCCGGGTCTACAGCACCGCGGACAAAACTCGTGCCGAACAGGAGGCAGGGATTCGAGAACGCGTCGCGTCGCAGGATCTTCAGCAGACGGTCCTGCAGGAAAAGCAGGATCAGATCGATACACTTGCGCGCGAGCTCGATACGGCGCACAGGGAGCGCCACGACCTGTTTGGCGATGCGGACCCCGATGCCGAAGAAACCCTGCTCCGAGAGACCGTTGCGCGGACGGCCACCCGGGAAAAAGACGCTGCTGAACAGTTTCAGCAGGCCCGCGACGCGCTGAAACTGGCTGTCTCCCGCGCAGAAACACGCGCGCATGCCATGGAGCGTCGCGCGAAGGAACTCGGCGCGCAGGAACGTGACTTCGCATCTGCGCGCGCCGCCGTCGGGTTTGAAACCGAGGATGCCTACACGGGCTCATGCATGAACGCTCCCGAGCGCGAGAAACTCCGCTCAACCGAAGAGTCGCTTCACACGCACATGACAGGTCTGGCGGCGACCCGGGCCGACAGGGAGTCAAAACTCGAGCAACATCTGGCCCACGCACCAACGACCCGCTCGCGTGAAGACCTCGCCCGCGAGCAGCAGGAACAAACCCGGATACTGAACGAGTTGAGAGACACGATCGCGACACATCGACACATACTCCGCGAAAACGGAACTGCGCTGAAACGCCTCCAGGGAAAACAGAGCGAGATTCAGGCACAGGAAGCAACCCTGCGCCAATGGGAGACGCTCCACGCCCTCATCGGATCGGCCGACGGGAAGAAATACCGGAACTTCGCGCAGGGCCTCACCTTTGAGCTGGTCATTGCGCATGCGAACCGGCAGCTCACAAAGCTCACCGACCGATACCTGCTGACCAGGGAGACACGCGACTCGCTTGAACTGAGTGTTATTGATACCTATCAGGCAGGGGAAATCCGGTCGGCCAAAAACCTCTCCGGGGGTGAAAGCTTCCTTGTGAGCCTGGCCCTTGCGCTCGGACTCTCTCAGATGACCGGAAAACACGTGCGTGTCGACAGTCTCTTTCTCGACGAGGGTTTCGGCACCCTCGACGAAGAGGCGCTCGATACCGCCCTTGAAACCCTCGCCAGCCTGCAGCAGGACGGCAAAGTCATAGGCGTTATTTCGCACGTCGCTGCCCTGAAAGAACGCATACCGACTCAGATACAGGTCACCCCCGACAGCGGTGGAACGAGCCTCATATCGGGGCCGGGGTGTCGCCGGGTATCATGACGCGCGGGTATCTTGAACCCCGGCATGCTGAAACGCAGAGCGCGCCTACACGAACAGCCCCGCCACGCTCACCATGGCAACCATGTAGAGAAAGGCCGCGATAATCGAGTACTTCTTCGCCGCGAGCTTTGCCTGCTTTTTCGCGGCCGGTTCCGCGACTCCGTTCTTTTTCAGACGGGCGAGCCCAATGGGATACCAGCCGAACCCGACTACGAGCATGACGCCAATCACGAACAAAGATCGGACTAATGAACTACCAAGCATATGTACGCCTCCAGAAATTATGCGCTCAACAAAGAATTATTTCTTTGGAGCAGGCTTGAACGTTCTGTTCAGATACGGTGTGAACAGGTTCATGGTCAGAACCGCGAAGGTGGTACCTTCGGTAAACTCGTACACCCCTGGGGTCTGCCATCCCCACCATCTCATTCCCATGATGATGAGCCCGATTCCGATACCGAACACAATCTGCCCCTTGGGAAAACGGGGAGACGTCATCGGATCGGTCGCCATGAAACACGCACCGAGCACCAGACTGCCGGCAAAGAAGTAGAACAGCGGATTGTGCCCCGCGATAAGCGCGAGCACCAGTACAACGGAAAACGCTGCCGCAGGTATCCGCCAGCGGACAAACTTCCTGTACACAAGATACGAAAATCCGATCAGCAGCAGAAGGCTTGAAACCTCCCCGATGGCTCCCGGGATTCGACCAAGAAACATGTCGAGAATCGGGACCCCCGCAGCCTCTCCGGTCTCTCGAAGGATCTCGAGGGGTGTCGCAGACGTGGTCAGGTCGAAGGGCCGTAGCCACGGAAGGATGGAATCCGGGAACACGTACAGATAAAACAGCCGCCCGAACATCGCCGGATTAAACAGGTTCTTGCCGACACCACCGAGTAGCTGCTTGCCCGCGATAATGCCAAAGGCAGCCGAGGCGGACACCGCATACCACGGTGTGGAAATCGACACCGCCATACCCAGCAAAAGCCCGGTGACTGCTGCGCTCCCGTCCTTTACTGTAATCTTCTGCTTTGTCAGTGTCTGAAAAATCGCCTCTGCTGCGACCGCCGACACGACACCTGCAAGAATGTTGATCAGTGCCGCCAAACCGAAAGCGTATACGCCCCAGATTGCCGCGGGCAAAAGCGCCGTGAGCATGCCGTACATCATCTTCATGCTGAAAAACCTCCGTATCTGACTGTCCGTAACCGGACCGCAGACAGTATAGAGGTCAGCTAATCGAACGTATAGAATTAAATCCGGGTCGGCGGCAGAATTTTTACGAGCCGGGTAGATGCCGACCCAGGCATTCGGCGAGTACGTCGGACTGTATGGGTTTTGCCTGAACGACGTCCGCGATTAGTATCCGCACCTGAGTCGGAACAATGTTCTGGCAGATATTTTCGCGTTGACAGCCAAAAAAAACCATGTTCTACTTACTTTTAGTAAGTAAATTAGGAGGATGGTTATGAAAAAGAAGCTGTTTATCGTTTCTTTTGTGCTTGTTGCGA
>SKKC01000386.1 GCA_007121695.1 Spirochaetales bacterium
CTGCAACACTCGTCGGAGTTGCGCTCACAGGCAAAGCTTCCGTCGGCCCTGCGGCACACCGGCGCCGCGACTGCGTCGTCCCTGCGCAGAAACCAGCCCGAAGCCGCCTGATTTGGCACAACACCGGGTTCGGCTGACGCGGGGCTCCCGGCCGAGGAACGCGGTTTCACCCGCGAGCGCTTTCTTCGGTACATGAGCAGCCTCATACCGTTCAGACTCACAAGCACTGTCCCGCCTTCATGTCCGATTACCGCGAGCGGCAGCGGCAGCGCAAAAAAGAAGATCCCCGCGAGCATAAGGCCTATGAGGCCCATGGCGACACTCAGGTTCACGATAAGCGTCTGTCGGGTTTTGCGACTGAGCGATACCAGATACGGCACCATGTTCAGGTCGTCTGACAGCAACACTACATCGGCTGTCTCGAGCGCAACGTCTGTCCCCGCTGCGCCCATCGCAACTCCGACTGACGCCGCAGCGAGTGCCGGTGCGTCGTTTACTCCGTCGCCTATCATGGCCGTGGGCCCGTATTCGCGTTCCAGGCGCTCGACCACGTTCAGCTTGTCTTCGGGCAGAAGCTCGCAGAACACTTCGTCAACGCCAGCTTCCACTGCAATCGCCTGGGCTGTGCGTTCGTTGTCGCCGGTGAGCATGACCACACGCTCAATACCATCTGCCTTGAGCTCCTGAATGACGCGGGCAGATTCCTCACGAATCTGATCCTTCAACCCGATAAGGCCAAGGACTTCGTGATTGTCTCTCGTTCCCCGGGACAGAACAACAACGGTATGCTGGCTTTCCTGCAGCTTCTGTACCACGGCACCGATCTCCGCTTCCTGAGCGGGTAACACGCCGGTGCGAAGAAGCGTCGGGCTCCCTGCCAGGTAGGACGCACCGTTCACAGTGCCTCGCACACCGACGCCGGGAACGTTTTCAAACTCGTGTACCGGAAACAGGGAAATGGACCGTGCGTGAGCTTCGTCGGTGATTGCCGCCGCGATCACGTGTTCGCTCGGACTTTCGAGACTCGCCGCGAGCGCGAGAAAATCCTGCTGGCTCAGCGTTTCACGACCCGCCGCCGTGAGATGGACCTCGTGCACTTCCGGCTTCCCGCGCGTGAGTGTGCCTGTCTTGTCGAAGGCGATCACCTTCAGGCCTCCGGATTGCTCGACGTGAACTCCACCCTTGAACAGAAGGCCCCGGCGGGCGCCGTTCCCGATGGCAGACAGAATACTCGCAGGCGTACTGATAATGAGCGCGCAGGGAGACGCGGCCACCATGACAGTCATGGCCCGGTACAGACTGTCGCCGAATGATTCACCAAAAAAATAGTAGGGAACGGCCCACACTGCAGCAGTAAACAGGATCACGAAGACCGCGTAATACTGCTCGAAGGTATCCAGAAATCGTGCCGTTTTCGCCTTGTTCTCCTGCGCGTTTTCGACAAGGCCGATGACCTTCGCTATGGTCGAATGTGCTGCAGTCTTTGTGACCTCACAGATGAGTTCTCCGTTCTGGTTCATGGTGCCAGCGAGCACCATGTCTCCTGCCGCCTTGTCCACCGGCAGCGATTCACCGGTCACGCTCGACTGGTCGACGCTGCTGTGCCCCTGATGCACGACGCCGTCGAGCGGAACACGGGCGCCGGGTTTCACCTGCACAAACGAGCCGATCGCTACATCCTGAACAGCGACCTCCGTTCCGCGCCTGTCAGCCGCGTTCTCGAGTACAATCGCCGTGTCGGGGCTCAGGTCGCTCAAGGCCTTTATGGCGCTTCGAGTACGATCGAGCGCGTAGTCCTGGAGCACGTTCGAAAGCGAAAACAGAAACAGAAGAAGCGCCCCCTCAAACGGTGCGCCGACTATGGCCGCACCGATCGCAGCGAGGACCATAAGCAGATCAATGTCTATCTTGCGCTCGGCGAGCGATGCCAGACCCGCCCGAACACCGAAGTATCCGCCGAAGGCGTACGCGACGGCGTAGGCTGCCCAGGCGGCAGCAGAGACGGATACAGCTGTTCGCTCGAGCACGAACCCCGTCACCATACCTGCAAGGGTAATGGCCACCGCGAGCGCCTCCGGTGGCAACGCTCTGATCCATCGCAGTCGGCTGTGAACGTGATCTTCAGACATAAAAACAGGCGCCTCCAGTGCCATCAGGATATGGCACGCGAACCATCGTTACTACGCCTAATCAGGTCGTGCCGATAGAATTTTTCCGGTAACATTGTTTGCCAGCACTAGCTTGTGACGCGGTACCAATTACTCCCGCTGGTACAGATCACGAAGCGCGGCTCGCGTCGGTTCAGCGGGATTCATCGACACGTCGGACACGATGCGAGCGGCAGGTTCGATACCGCCGAGAGGGTCTCCGGGATCGAGCAGCGCGACACGCGTCTGTGGAAGCACCTCGCTCTCTTCGCCCTCGAGCCTGTGCATCACCAGCTCAAGGCCATCCCACAGTGCTTCGGGAACTTCGAAAACCATGTTCTCGCCGTGAACGCGATACCGCACCCCCGGTATTTCCGTAAACCGCCGTCCTCCGTCCCTTCCTGCACGGTTCCCGTCGCCGTCGACGAGCATGGCGTATCGAACGGTTTCTACCACGATCGCCGTTCTGGAGTCCGGGCTTCGAAGCGTCTCGAGGACGCGTGCCACCGTGTGCTGAAGCGAATCCTCATCGGGCCGGCCTATCCGGTCCGGATCGACGAACACGATTTTCCCGGCGCTCCGGTAGGCCCGGACAGGTTCGTCAAGCCACCGTATTGAATCACCGTCGGTCTCGGACATTCGCACCAGTACCGTTTCAGCATCTGCACTCGAAAGGTTGCTGGAGAGCTGGTCGGTCCAGTTGTTCGCCGAAACCAGCTGTACGGTCCCGGCCGCCGGGTCGTATATAAAACCGTACGCGAGCATGGAGTGGTGACGATCGTCCCCGAGATAGCCGAAGGGAGCGGCCCGCCCCGTCTCGATGCGGTCCATGATCGCCTGCACCTCGGCGGCCCGTTCGTCAGTCGACTGCCTGCGATGTACGTCGTAGGGACCGGCCACGAAGTACGCGAAAACCGTGTCGTTCTGCAGCATGTTCATCTCGCGCTGTATTGCAGACGCTCCTGCGAAAATACGGTACACCGACGGAGAGTGCGCGGGAAGGAGATCGGGATCATCCATGAATCGTGCCTGACTGACGCTGAAGGCGTAGCAGCGCCCGGTCGCACCCTTGAACAGATCGTACGTGCGATATATGAGCGCAACGTCTTCCACGGTGTCCAGCTCGCCAAAGCGCTCGCCGGCCCACTCGAGCAGCCCAATGGAGTACGGTCTGACTTCTCCGTGACGCGTCGCGCCGTTGTTGGCAAAGCGGAAGTTGTCTCGCCCCCATCGAAAGTCCATGAAGCCGATACGATACTCGCGCGTGCATGTGCCGTGCACCGTGTCCACTTCAAGAAGCAGATCGTAGACACCCGGGTCTGCAAATGGCGTGAGCGTAACACTGTGTTCCCCCCTGGCGGGAAGCGTGAGTTCAAATACGGCAACTCCCGTATCGACGCGAAGATGACGGGCACTGCGCGACGGGTCACGAAGCTGCATGTGTATGACAAGCGGGGCACCGCTATCCGTGTGCAGCTCGATACTGATCGGCTGCTCGACGGTCGCGGCGCAGGTTAGCTGCACCGTGCGTTCTTCATGGCCGAACTGACCGAATACCGGCGCTGCAGCGAGCAGTCCTGCAAGCAGCATCCGCTTCACGTGCGCCTCCTCAGAGCTGCCTGAGAGCTACCCGGCCGTCGGCGAGTAACTCCGATACAACGGGATCATTGCGGTAGTCGTGATGGTATACGATTTCGCTGATACCGGCAGCGGCGAGTATCTTCGCACAGTTGATGCAGGGATAGTGCGTCACGTAAATGGTCGCACCGTCGAGACGCACGCCGCGCCGCGCCGCGTCCGCAATGGCATTCTGCTCCGCATGCACGGTAGCCTGTTCATGACCGTCCCGCATGCGCGAGGTGTGTGGCGTCCCCGGTAAGTGACCATTGTAGCCCGCCGCGATTATACGGTTGCGATTATCGCCTCCCGAAACGATTACACAGCCGACATGCAGCCGCTCGCAGCTGGACCGGGACGCCAGCAGCAGCGCCGTTGCCATGAAATACGCGTCCCAGGACGGCCGGTCAGCGAGGTCTTCCGTCGCACGGGCAACCGATTCAACGAGCTGTTCGTCGACCCCTGCGGGGGTTTTTTCGTGTGATTCCACGTACACCAGTCTGCCACAGCCGGACTGTTGTGTCACCGTCCTGTCGGGATTGCCTGCCTGGTTTATATATGATATTTTATATGTATGAGTACATTAGTGATTATTGGTGGCGGTCCGGCAGGGCTCGAAGCAGCGCGGCAGGCGCGACGCGCCGGGTTCGAGGTCACGCTGGTATCGGGCACACCGGCGGGCGGCCGGGCAACAATGGGAAGCCTGCTTCCGAGCAAGGTCTGGCTGCACGCGGCCGCCGGTCATGGCGGATCGGACGCCTCCGCGATTGTTTCGCACATCCACGCCACGCGGTCGCAATGGATCGCCCATAATACCGCCGACATGGAAACGGCGGGCGTCGAGTTCGTGCAGGGACGGGCCGTACTCACGGGACCTCACACCGTTGATATCTACGCGGACGACCAGGCCGATCCTGCCCGGACGATCGAGGCCGGAGCCATCATTATCGCGACCGGGTCAGAGCCGACGTTTGCGCCAGACGTACACCCCAACGGGCAGCGGATCATTGCACCGCGGCACACGCAGCAGCTCACTGAAATCCCCCCGCATATCGTCTTCGTCGGCGGCGGTGTTACTACGACCGAGTACGCCTCGGCGTTTGCCGCCCTCGGCAGCCGTGTAGAGGTCTGCACCCGGGGAAACCGCCTGCTCGCCCGCGGAGAGGCGGACGTCGCCGAAGCGATCACGCGGCACCTCGAAACAGAGCGCGGCGTTCAGGTCCACCGGAACACCACCGTTTCCCGGGTACGGCAGGAAGGGGACACCGTCCTCACGACAACCGCGGACGGCAAAACGTTGGAAAGCACACACGCCTTCATTGCAACCGGGCGTGCGGCGGACCTTTCCTGCATACACGCTGGTCCCGCGGACCTTGCCTCGCGCTTCGCCCGACGGCCCGACGGCGGCCTTGTAACAGACGCGAACTGCATGACCTCTGTCGCAGACGTGTACGCCATAGGCGATGCCGCGGGCGGCTCCTGTACCGTTGCGAAAGCCGTATTCGAAGCGCGTACCGCAGTGCAGGCACTTCAGGGCGGACACGCCGACGAGGCGGATGCCCCGGACATTCTGGAAGCCGTCTACAGCAGCCCCGAAGTCGCGTGGGTCGGGCCGTTCGACAGCCTACCCGACACGGACACGGACGAGTACCGGATCGTCCGTCGCCGGTACAGCGCGTTGCTGGCATCGCACATACACGGAAGCACGGAGGGGTTCGCGAAGATATGGGTTCGGCGGCACGATGGAGTAGTTGTGGCAGGGTCGGTTTTCGGTGAGCAGGCAGCGACTGTCGGCACCTTCATTCAGCTCGCCTGCAATACGGGGCTCACCATTGACCAGCTCTCGGCCATCCCCGGAGGTCACCCGACCATCGTGGAGCTGCTCAGCGTCTGACAAAAACGCTTTCGAGCAGATCGAGAACAGTGAACAGCAGGATTCCAAGCACGGACAGCGAGACGATACCCGCCATCATGTCCGTGTAGGCGACCTTGCTCCAGCTGTCGATAATGAAAAATCCGAGCCCGTAGCGGGTAAAAAAGGTTTCGGCAAAAAAGAGTACCGCGAGTGCGGTCCCCGTCCCTATCCGCAACCCGGTGAGTATGGCGGGAAACACTGCGGGAATCACGACGAAGCGTACGGTGTGTATCGGCTTCCCCCCCATGCCCGACAGTATTCGCACGTACGACGCAGGCACCGCTCGCACCGCGTCGCGCACCACAAAGAGCATCTGAAAGAACAGCACAAGCGCAACGATGCCAACGCGCGCGGCCTCTCCAACACCAAGGATCAGAAACACGACGGGAAGCAGCGCGATTTTCGGGACCGGATACATGAGATAGGCGGCTGGTGAGAACAGGGAATCGGCGAGTCGGTTTCGACCGAGCAGTATGCCGAACGGTACGGCGAACCCCGTCGCAAGACCGACTGCTCTGAGTACCCGCCCCAGGCTCGCGCCAGCGTGCGAGAGAAGCGGTTCAGGCAGCAGGTCGAACAGCCGGCCGAATACCACCGGCGGGACGGGGAGCACCCTGTTCGCGAGAATCAGCGCCAGCAGCCACCAGGCGGCAACCAGAATGACGGCTCCTCCCGCAAGGTCCCGGAATCGCCTCAGAAGCGACGTACGCCCATCAGTCATGGTCGGCCTCCGCAAACAGCTCGCGCACCCGACGGCACTGCTCGGCGTAGGCGCGGTCGGTGCGGGACCAGCGACCGGGCTTCCCGGCGGGTTCCGAGTCGAGCTCGTGCAGCGTCGCGGGACGACCCGTCATAATGGCAATCCGGCTTCCGAGAAACACGGCTTCTTCTATGCTGTGGGTAACAAGCACCGCCGCAATGCGACGAACCGAGAGTAACTGGACCAGATCGTCCTGCAATGCCTCCCGGGTAAGCGCATCGAGCGCGGAAAACGGTTCGTCGAGCAACAGCACATCCGGATTGCGGGCCAGCGTTCTCGCGAGCGATACACGCTGCCGCTCGCCACCCGAGAGCTTCGATGGCAGGCGCGCAGCGCAATGAAGAAGCCCGACCGACTGAAGCGCCTGTTCGACCCGCTGCCGGTACCCGGCCGACCGGCGTGAAAGACCTGCGATTTCCAGACCAAGGCCGACATTGCGTGCCACGGTGTACCACGGAAAGAGACCGGGATCCTGCGGCACGAGACCGATCCTGGGATGCGGCTCGTGTACCACCTCACCAGCCCTCGACACGGTGCCGGCATAAAGCGCGTGCAGCCCGGCGGCGCAGGACAGCAGCGTCGTCTTTCCGCATCCCGATCGTCCGATGATCGCATACAGGTGCCCCTCGCCAACCGAAAACGACACCGAGCGAAACACCGGCACGCCATCGTAGCCAGCCGCGCAGGTCTGGAACACCAGCATCAGTCAGGCAGGTACCGCGGATCGACGATCTCGGTGTACGCCGGACGGCGCGAAATCATGCCGCGGGCGACCATCCAGTCCACGAGATGCGTGAACTCGGCCCGACTCGGAACACGGGCGCGTTCGAACCCGGGAATGACCATGGTATCGCGCACCGGTGGCGGGAACTCGCCGTCCTGAACGATCACGTCGCGAAAGGAATCCGGATTTGCGTTCACCGCGTCGACCGCCCGGTTATACGCGCGAAAAAAGGCCTGGATCGCGCTTCCCTTCGTCCGCATGGCATCCGGGGTAAAGAGCATGACCGTGGCTGTGCTGTCGAGCATGCGGGTGTCGAGGACGACCGTCGCTCCCTGCGAGGCGGCGAGGAATGCGATCGGCTCGGGCAGCATGGCCGCTTCGAGCTGACCCTGCAGAAGCATCTCCATGCGCTGCGGAATCTGAAACGTCGGTACCAGATCCAGGCGGTCGGGGGATATGCCGTGCTCTCCCAGCATTCGATACGCCTCGTAAAAAATGACACTGTCCTGCAGCGCACCAAGCTGTACGCGCCCGCGCGTCGGCCACGCGTCAATGGAGTCTATCCCCGAACGAGGTGAGGTCAGAAGCGCGAACAGTCCGTCCGTGCGTGACGCGACCTGCACGGGAAACCCGTTGTACCATGCGTTGACCGCATTGACGAGATCCGAGACGCTCCCGTCGATTCGTCCGGTCTGCAGCGACGTCTCCCGATACAGCTGGTCGCGAAACATTTCGAGTTCGACCGTTACGCCTTCGGCCTCAAAAAACCCTTCCGCCTGCGCGACCAGAAGCGGTATGGAGTTTACCGCCGGCATGAGACCCAGGTGCAGATACCCGTGTTCGCCCGCTCCGGCCGGGAGAATCACCATCACCATACAAAGAACATAGCCGGCAATCCGTCGTGCCGTCTGCTTCATGCTTTCCATGACGGAGAGTATACCCGGAAGTACAGCGGGAAAGAAAAGAGGCCGGGCTGCGCATGTCGGCGACCTTCATAAACACACAGACTCGCGGTAAACTGTACGACATGAGCATAGAACACAACGCGGACAAACAGCTGTTTTTTACCGAGATCGACGGTGAGACCGCATATCTTTCCTATCAGAAGGTTGATGATGAAACACTCGACTACGTGAGCACCTATGTGCCGGACGAGCTCCGGGGGAAAGGGCTCGCGGGCCGGCTCGCGCGCACGGCGCTGGACTATGCGCAGACCCACAACATGGGTGTTCGACCAAGCTGCTCTTTTGTGGCAAAGTTCATGGACAAACATCCAGAATACGCAGCGCTTCGCCGTTAGCGTATTCGCCTCACAGGAGCACCAGGCATGAGCACACAGAAATGGGCGAGCCCGCCCGATATGACCATCGACACCGATACAACCTATACTGCGGTTCTTCACACCAGTAAGGGCGACATTACCCTCGAACTGTATCCGGAACACGCCCCGAAAACTGTCAATAACTTCGTGTTTCTCGCGAGCGAGTCATTCTACGACGGCGTCACCTTCCACCGCGTCATTAGCAATTTCATGATACAGGGCGGCGATCCGACGGGAACGGGAACCGGCGGTCCCGGATACCGCTTCGAAGACGAGACACAGGGCAATCCGCTGACGCACGAGGCCAAGGTCATTTCCATGGCGAATGCCGGTCCGAACACGAACGGAAGTCAGTTCTTCATTACCCATGCGCCGCAGCCTCATCTGAACGGGAAGCATACCGTCTTCGGAAAGGTTACCGCCGGACAGGATGTAGTCGATTCGATTGCGCAGGGAGATACCATTACTTCGGTGAC
>SKKC01000219.1 GCA_007121695.1 Spirochaetales bacterium
AGCTCGACAAGGAAGAAGTGGTCGAGCGGCGGAACAAGCTCATGGCGACCGAGGGAGTGGAGTTCCGAACCGGAGTCGAAGTCGGCGTGGACATATCGCTGAAAAGCCTCTCCGACGAGTACGACGCGGTGCTGCTCGCAACCGGTGCCACCAAACCCCGCGATCTGCCCGTTCCGGGACGCGACCTGAAAGGGGTGTACTTCGCCATGGAGTTTCTGACCGCAAGCCAGAAACGACTCTTCGGCGTCGACGGCTACACCGGTGAGAATCCCGACATTCCCTTTGCGAAGGGAAAGCACGTGGTCGTTATCGGCGGCGGCGACACAGGCACCGACTGCCTCGGCACGTCGCTCAGGCAGGGCGCAAAAACCGTCACCGCCTTCGAGATCATGAACCGGCCACCAAACTCGCGTACCGCCGACATGCCGTGGCCGACCTACGCGCGCATCTTCAAGCAGGACTACGCGCACGAAGAAGCAGAAGCGGTCTTCGGTTCAGACCCGCGGAACTACGCGATCATGACCAGGGAGTTCATTGACCGGGGCGATGGCACGGTCTGCGGCGTGAAAACCGTCGAGATCAAATGGGAAAAGCCCCCCGGAGAACGGCCCCGGCCAGTGGAGATCCCCGGTACCGAGAAGGTCTGGGATGCGGATCTGGTATGTCTCGCCATGGGCTTTCTCGGACCGGAAGACACGGTGCCTGAGAGCATGGAAATCGAGCGCGACGAGCGCAGCAACATCAAGGCGGCGTTCGAGGACCACGCAACAAGCGTTCCCGGCATATTTGCCGCCGGTGACGCCCGACGCGGACAGAGCCTTGTGGTATGGGCAATCAAGGAAGGCCGTATGGCCGCGCGCGAGATAGACCGTTATCTTATGGGAAACACCCTGCTGACCTGAACCTGAATCAGTCCGGCAGGTCTGTGGAGGTGTTCCCGTGACCACACACAGCGGTTCGTTCCTCAGGCGCACATGGGTCCGGGTGCTCCTGTGGGTGCTCGGAGTGCTGTTTCTGCTGCTTGCCTTCGGACCCTTTCTGGTTCCGGTGCGGAGCACGGGAACAGAAACGGTATTCGACCTCGCGGACAGTGACAGTCGTTTCCTTGCGATAGACGGCATACGGCTGCACTATCGCTTTACCCCCCGTGCGGCCGCCCACGGTGAGAGCTCCGCCGGCGAGCCAAACGAGCCGCCGAAGCTTTTTGTACTACTTCACGGTTTTGGCGCCTCCACCTTCTCGTGGCGCGAGGTAGAATCGCGTCTTGCCGAACTTGGCGATGTCGTGTCTTACGATCGGCCCGGCTTTGGGCTCACAGAACGCCCGGATGCAGGCAGTTTCCTGTACACGGCAGCCGGACAGCTGCACATTCTTCGGGCCATACTCGCTCACCTTGGCCGGGAGCAGGCGATTCTCGTGGGGAGCTCGGCTGGTGGAACCGTGGCGCTGAACTTCGCGCTCGAGTACGCGTCGCAGGTGCCCGCGCTCGTGCTTGTCTCGCCGGCCGTCTATACCGGAGGCGGGGCACCGGGGCTGCTGCAACGCCTGCTGCGGTTGCCGCAGCTTCGGCGTCTGGGGCCGCTGCTTGCCGGGCGCATCGCAGGAGATGCCGGAGACGAGTTCCTGAGAAACAGCTGGTACGACCCGGGTCGTATCACCGAAGAGGTCTTCACCGGATACAGACTACCAACCCGAGTCGAAGGGTGGGAGCAGGGCTTGTGGAACTTCGCAACGGCTGCAGGAGGCGATCAGGCACCGCTTGCCGAACGCGTTTCTGTGCTCGAAGTACCGGCGCTCGTTATTACCGGCGATACCGACCGCATCGTACCGACCGAGGACAGTATACGGCTCGCCGCAGAGCTTCCCGAGGCCACGCTTGTGGTCGTCCCCGGAAGCGGACACCTCGCACACGAAGAGACCCCGGACGAGTTTATGCAGGCAGTCCGGTTATTTCTGAATCAGCATACGGAGCAGACTCAATGACAGCAGGCCCCATGACATTCGAAGAATACCGCTCGCACGACGCGACAGACCTTGCAGGCCTCGTACAGGCGCGGGAGGTCAGTCCCGCCGAACTGCTCGAACTCGCTGTTGACCGCTACGAGGCGGTGAATAAAAGCCTGAACGCGGTGGTTACCACGCGACTTTCCGAGGCCCGACGTGAAGTGGAAGGCTGCGAACCCTGGGGAGCGTTTTCGGGAGTGCCATTCCTGCTCAAGGATCTGATGCTCGAAATCGGCGGCAGCCCCATGGGCTGCGGTTCGCGCAGCTACCGCGATTATGTTTCAACGCACGATTCGCCGCTTGTGAAAAAGATCCGGTCGGCCGGGTTTACCGTTTTCGGCAAAACGAACGTCCCTGAGTTCGGGATTACGCCGTACACCGAACCGAAAACCGTGGGCCCGGCGCGAAACCCCTGGAACACCGCGCACACGCCGGGCGGGTCAAGCGGCGGTTCGGCCGCCGCCGTCGCCGCGGGCATTGTACCCATGGCGAGTGCAAGCGACGGGGGAGGATCCATTCGCATACCGGCGTCCAACTGCGGCCTGTTCGGGCTCAAGCCGAGCCGCGGCCGAATTCCCGTCGACCAGGACGGCTGGGGCGGGGGCGTGGTGGAAGGCTGCGTGTCGCGCTCGGTACGCGACACCGCCGCGTATCTGGATGCAGTAATCGGAACCCGCTCCTTCGTTTCTGCACTTGCTTCGGGGCCGCCGAAGGCGCTTCGGATAGGGTTCAGCACGGCGCACCCCCTGTACGAGTCGGGCTGCAAAGTGCATCCTGACTGCGAAAACGCGGTCCTGTCCGCGCTGAAGCTCTGTGAATCGCTCGGCCACCGCGTGGAGGAAGTACAGCTTCCCTGGGATGCAGACGTGTACGAAAACGACTTCCTGCCGGTGCTGTTCGTTTCAACAGTCGCCGAGATAGAGCAGGCCAGGCGCGTGCTCGGAGGGCGCCTTCGAGCGCGCGACGTAGAGGCAAATACCCTTCTTATGAGTAAACTCGGCGAGCGTATCGATCAGCACGCCTACGAACAGGCGCTCGATCGCTGGCAGCGGCTATCGCGGCGGGTAGGCGCCCTGTACGACCAGTACGACCTGCTGTGTTTTCCAACCCTCGCAGATCCTCCCGCGCGCGTCGGGCAGTTTGCGTCGCCGCCTCTTGAGGCCGCCTCAATTCGCGTGGCCTCGCGTCTCGGCCTCGTTCGCACGCTCGAGCGCTTCGGCCTTATCGGCGAAATCGCTCGTCGCGTATTTGCGTACATGCCGTTTACGCCGATCGCCAACATGACAGGCGTCCCCGCCGCCTCTTTGCCGCTCGGCACGAGCAGCGACGGGTTGCCAGTCGGGGTACAGTTCATGGCAGCGGCCGGTGCCGACGAACTGCTTTTGCGATTTTCTGCGCACATGGAATCTGCAGCGCCCTGGTTCGCGCGCGTGCCGGAACTTTAGCTGATACACTGTACGCATATAGACGGGAGGTATCGTGTGAACATCGCAGTCGTTGTGTATTCGGAGTCCGGCAATACCAGGCGCGTCGCAGAGCGCGTCCGTTCTCGCCTGCTCGAAAAAGACCACACCGTGCAGTATCTCGAGCTTCAGACGGGCACCGGCAGGCGTGAGCTCGTCGACGAGCCGTCTGTCGAAGGCTACGACATGATCTGTTTAGGTGCGCCTGTGCATCACCTTGCTGTGGCAAAGCCCATGAAACTTTTTCTTCGCTCGATTCAGGCGCTACACGGGCGAACGGTGGCGTATTTCGTGACGCAGGGGCAGCCCGTGGCTGCCCTCGGGGGGACACAGGCCATGCGCACCCTCAAGCGCATGATCGCAACGCGCGCCGGCGTTCCCGTCCGTGCCGGAATAGTCAGGGTAAACCGGAAACAGAGCGAACACGAAGTCCAGCGCATCGTTGACACAATAGAAGCCAGCGCAGGGTAAGCGTCAATCCTCCGGAAACGCCACCACTGGCAGGTCAAACGGATTGTAATTCGTAAGCGGCCAGGATCCCGCGGGTACCTCGCGTCCAAGAATAATGTCCCGCATGACCTCGAGTCCCATGGGTGTCAGATTCATGCTCAGCAGTATGGACGGTGCTTCAGGAATTAACCCGCCGAAATTCTTGATGTTGTACGGTGTGTTTGTGACAAGCAGCACCGGAAGTCCACGTTCAATGAGCGTACGCGGATAGTGCTGGGGCTCCTGCTGCCTGTCATAGAAACTTGTCACGATAATCAGGTCATACGACGTCTGTGCGAGCATGCGGTGAATCGTTTTTTCGTCCGTTTCGTTCAGACCAAACTGTGTTTCTATGGTCTGCAGCTGTGGAAGTTCCGCTTCCATAAGCTCCTGAAACAGCGACGGATGGTCCCACGCGTCGTGTGCAGATTTAACCGAGTTCTGCTGATGTATCAGGAGTATTCGTTTTGTCGGGTCAAGCGGCATTGCTCCGAGCTCGTCCTTCACAATGAGCGATGCGCCCCGCGCTGCCTCGCGCGCCGTTGCGAGAATAACCGGTTCTCCGTACAGTTCATCGGCTCGCTCCGGTTCGACAATACCGAAGTTCTCAAACAGTCCGTACTCGAACTTCATCGCAAGAATACGCCGAACCTTCATGTCAAGCTCGTCCATCGCGATCCGACCGTCCTCTACCCATTTTGTTATTGTGTAGAACATCTGCCCCCGCCACTGGTTCTCGGCTTTCATGAGAACCGTGTCGGCACCAGCTTCGAGCGCGCGTGCACAGGCTTCACCGACTCCGTAGCGGTCAATAAGCGCACCCATAGTCATGCTGTCGGTGGTAATCAGGCCTTCGAAGCCGAGCTCTCCCCGGAGCAGGTCGGTAACCAGTTTTCGCGAGACCGTCGATATGTTGTCATCTATCTGTGGATAGATGCAGTGGGCAAGCATTATCGCATCCAGGCCGTGTTCTATGAGGTGTTTGTAGGGTAGAAGCTCAACGCTCCGCAGGCGATCCATGTCCACGTCGAGCGACGGGCATGTATGGTGTGCGTCGACTGCTGAATCGCCGCGACCCGGAAAATGTTTCGCTGCCGCTATGACCCCTGCATCCTTGAACCCGCGGACCATTTCTTCAGAGAGTCTGGCAACAATACCCGGATCGTCACTGAATGACCGCCGACCGATCTCCGGGTTCGCCGGGTTAATGTTTACATCTACCACGGGCGAGTGAATCATGTCGAAGCCACCCGCTTTCAGCTGCAACCCGACCGCGTAGGCCGACCGATACACCAGATCCGGGTCGCCGGAGGCTGCAAGGCCCATGCTTGAAGGAAACTGAACAAATCCTCCGCGAGTGACATCGCGGCTCGTGTCGCCTTCCTGGTCAATGACCGTGTGCAGCGGTATACCCGGCGTTCTGTGTTTCGCGAGCTCTCTGAGCTCATTCAGGGTCTCTGCGAACTGCTCGGGAGTCCGGTACGGAGGAATACCCTGGTGAGCAACCTTTTCGAGAGACGGCACATAGTCGGGGCCAACTTCCTGCGGCTTCGCCTTATCGTCGCTGAAATACCCGAATACCCGTGAAAAAGGACTCAGTCTTACGCCGCCGCAATGATGCCGGGTTATCGCTTCCCGCAGGTCGTTCGTGATCTGCGTGCCGCTCATGCCGACGACAACGCACTGCCCGATTTTCTGTTCCACGCTCATGCGTGAGATAATCTGTTCGATCCGTTCACTGGTAGTCATGTTTTTCCTCCATTGTGTCATACAAATGCGGTATTGTATGGTACAATAAGAAAAAAAGAAAGGAATAGAAATGGTTCGTTTTCCCGAACAGAAAGATTATTTCGTCGGTGTCGACTCTGACGGCTGCGCATTCGATACAATGGAACTCAAGCACAGGCAGGTATTTATTCCGCAGGCGATCGAATCTCTGGATCTTCATGATATTGATGATGAATACCGGAAGGTCGCAGAGAGCGTAAACCTGTACTCACGATCACGGGGAGCAAACCGTTTCGAAGCGCTTGCCCTGTGTCTTGACCGACTTCGTCTGAACCGTTCTCTTGTGAAGCGTGTACCTGACCCTGACCCCATCTGGGCCTTTGTGCGCAGCGGGCAACCGCTTTCAAATGACTCGTTCGCGGAGTACGTGGAGACACACGATACGGACCTCATGCGCCGCGTGCTGCACTGGAGCAGCGAAAGCAACCGACGGATCGCCGAGACGGTCGTAGACAACCCGCCGTTTTCGGGTGTTCGGGAAATGCTCTCGGACGCACACGATTTTGCGAATACCATGATTGTGTCAGCTACCCCGGGCGCAGCGCTCAGGCAGGAGTGGGGTGCGGCGCAGCTTCTGGCAGATGTGGACGTAATAGCAGGCCAGGAAGCAGGGAGCAAGAAGACGCAGCTTGCGTCGGCCATGGAAACCGGCTTTGAAACTGATAAGGCGCTCATGGTTGGAGACGCACCGGGTGACCACGCAGCAGCAGATGCCAACGGCATACTGTTTTTCCCCATTGTGCCCGGGCACGAAGTCAATTCCTGGCTGGAACTCAGGGCGGAGGGGCTTGCCCGCTTGCGGGAGGGGCGCTTTCGCGGCTCGTACCAGGACGGTCTTCTACAGGCGTACTACGATGCGCTCGATGGACACCGAGGGGCATAGCAACAGGTTTTTTACGCACCACCAGGGGGCAGGGCGCTGCGCCGTATCACAAGCTCTGTCTCGAGCGTATACGACAGGCGACCAGGTCCCGGAAGCCCGGAGAGTTCCTGAAGAAGCCTGAACGCTTCGCCGACTAATCGCCCCCGGTCGACGCGTACGGTGGTAAGCGGTGGAATCGCAAGTCGGGAGGCATGTATGTCGTCAAAGCCGCCCACCGAAAACTGCGATCCGACTGACAGGCCGAGTTGCTCTACAAGCGAATACACCGCCAGCGCCGAGCCGTCGTTATAGCCGATTCCGGCCGTATAGCCGAGCTTGATCTGCTTCTCGAAGCGCGTCCGGCTTTCCGAATCGTCCGGGCTGAACGAAAACTCTTCGACGGTAACCTCGTATTTCCCTCGCCAGCGCATCGCTGCCTGTCGGACCGCGTGCAGACGCTCGAGGAACACGCCCGCTCGCTCGAACTCGGTCGACCGCAGGTACAGGATTTTTCGATGCCCGAGCGTAACAAAGTAGTCGAGCATCCCGGAGAGCCTGTCGAGGCCTATTTCTACAGACGCCATTCGGCCCGAAGAAATCGATTCCGGCACCCGTCGGTTTACGAAAACGGTGGGAACGTTTTTTTCTGCGAGAAAGGCCGCATAAACGACCGGGAGCGTACCCTGGACAATAAAGCCCCCGGTATCCCGTGTCGCTGCTACAATGTCCTCAGACAGCTCGGTGTCGCTGTTCCCGTATACGAGAAATCGCGGTTGTCGGCCGTCGCGCGTCATGCGCAGGAGGTAGGCAAGATAGATGTCTTTCGCGTGGTAGTTGCGCGGATCGTCGAGATTCTCAAGATAACTGCTGCGACTCTCGTCTACGAGCATGCAGATGCCGCTTCGTGGCGGTACACCGGGTCGGGTTACCTCAGAACCGGAACCCTGCCGCGACTTGAGGTAGCCGAGACTCGTGAGGTATGCAGTCGCCTTGTTCACCGTCTGCGGATTCACCTGGAGTTCGCGCGCGAGCTCGCGTATCGGGGGAATACGTGATCCTTCGGCGTACACTCCGGTTTCGATATTCGTTCGTATGTGTTCTGCTATCTGTACGTACTTTTTCTGTCCATTATTCTGAAGCATTCGCGCTGCCTGATACCCGTTACTATAGCATATCAGGACGCACGAGTGCGGATCGATCAAAAATACGCGCGCGTACCCGAATGTTAGCCGACAACCGTGACCGGGCCGTGGTCGTCGCAGTGATCACCATGCGGGTGGTGCAGGCGACCGTCCACCAGGTAATCGTAGTGGTCTCCGTGCGGAACGCGCTCGTGGCCGCAGTCGGTGTGATCACAGGAACAATCAACAGGCGTGCAGTGATCCGGGTTCGTGTCGCTGACAGCGATGACGTGTTCGTCGTAGTGACCGTCGTGCGGATGGTGCAGATGGCCGTTATGCAGGTAGTCGACGTGCCCGTCGTGCTCTATCTGTGTATGACCGCAGTGTTCGCTGTGAACGTGGTCATGATTCGCGTGTATCTTGTGTTCCATAAAAGCTCCTTCATTTACATATGAATAACTGTTCATATGTTTATGTGAAGATACTATCACATGCAGGGATATTGTCAAGCGTTGTCAGTCCGGCTACCCTGTAAAAACCATGGACACAGAAACACCCGGCACGGCTGCCGTTTCCGCCGATTCTGCCCGCGATCTCGCAGAGCTCTTCCGGGCGCTCGCTGATCCCGGACGCATTCGCATCGTCGGTGCGCTTGCCGACGGCAGAAAAAACGTCGGAGAACTGGCTGCCGCTGCAGACCTCAGCGAATCGGCGGTGTCGCACCATCTGCGGGGCCTCCGCCTTATGCGACTCGTTCGTACGGAAAAAGAAGGGCGCCACGTCTACTACACCATGGACGACGAACACGTGTTCGAGATATTCCGCTGCGGCCTCGATCACGTACACCACCGATAGCGTGCCGCTGGTAGACGAAGCGAACCGGATTTCGTAGGCTTCGGATAGATGAGCGAATTCGAACCGGACGAACTCGAACAGCTGCGCGTGACATGTCGCGAACAGGAAGCGCGTATACGCCGCCTCAGCGATCCGGGCCATAAGGTTATCGACGGTTTTATAACCCTGTGTCCGTATCTCGAGCAGGTCCTCGGGCAGCGCTTTATTCTCGCGGTCAGTCGCGAGTTCGACTATCGACAGGATCCGGATCGCGACGTACTCGACCGGAACATGAATACCGCGCGCACGGCAGATCCCTCGTATCGCTCCTTTCGCGATAGCTTCCGGGAAGGCTACGGTATTCGACTGGTGCACAGCCACATTTC
>SKKC01000248.1 GCA_007121695.1 Spirochaetales bacterium
GTTCCTTCAACGAATCGGGCGCGCCTCCGGCAATGCAACACAGGATGCGCTGTTCGTGGAAATCGACGGTGTGCCCGCTGTCCTGCTGTACGAGCCGGGATACTTCAGTCCCTTTGAACGCCTCGATTCCTATCTGCTGTCCCGACCGGGCAGCCCCTCGTCGTTTCCCGACCTGCGCTTCGTGCGCCGCGACGGGAACGCTGAACTGCCCCTGCAGACCGTCCCCCCCGCCCGCTTCTCGGCAGACGGAGATCTGCTGCTCCTCGGGCGCAGCGACCCCGACGACGTATCGTCGCGGTACCCGTTTACGACCATTGCGGGGCTGTATGGACCGGCTGCATCGCGGGTTCTTCGGGCTGACACGATACCGTTTGATCTGCTGTTGACGGTTGCCGAGGCTGTCGACAGAATCCGGCTCCCGTCGGGGGCGATTCCCGGCACCGTAACCATGACCCGAAACGGAATTCCCGATTCGCGCTTTGAGCTGCAGCCAGACGGGACGGTGCTGCTCGGTTCGCCAGCCCTGCCGCAGGACATTCTCGAGTTCCGCTTTCGCACCACAGAAACAGAGGGCGCCTCGGGCACCCTTCGTGCAGCGTCGGGTACTCGAATAACGCTTTCCGAACGGAACCGGGCAACAGCGAGCCTCCAGTACACGAGAGACATCGGTACGGAGGCGTTTACGACACGCAGCACCCAGGCGATCGCCGAGACCCGCGGTGCCGTTTCTGTTCGCCACGAGGGCGAATACCTGCAGGCAGGTCTGCTTGCGCGGGCCACGCTGACAAACCCCGATACAACCGGCCTTCGCAGGCTGTTCGACCTGGACGCCACGAGAACGCCTGTTCCCGTAACTCCCTGGCGGGTCCTGCCGGGCCCGGTCGTCGAACCGGCCGGGTTTCCGGACAACCTCGATGCAGGCACGCGCGGCAGACTTTTCTTTCGCGACTACCAGAGCGACAACGGATTTCTGCCCGCTGACACCCCACTCGAAGCTGAACGTGAATACCCCTTCGAAGACGGAAGCTACACCGGTCCCTACCTTGCCTCGCTTCCCGGAACGAGCGGAACGGACCCGGCCGACCGGGCCATGGTTATCGACTACGAGCTTCAGGACGGTCATGAGTGGGTCAGCGCCCAGCTGCAGTTCGGCCCTGACACAGCCGCTGTAACCCCGGCAGGCCTGCGCTTCACGATCAGCACAATCGGATTGAGCGGCGACGTAGACGTCTACATGCAACTTGGAGCAACCGGCGAGGACCTCGACGGGGACGGCATCGCGGACGCAGGCCGATCGTCCGCCGCGCCTGCCTTCCCGTTTGCCCAGACGGATGCGATTACGCTTCTCGCTGGTGGAAAAGCGACACCCGACGCTCGAGGGCAGGCCGCGCGGGAAGACGGGCTTCTGCGCGGGTTTCTCGCGTCAGAGGACCCGAACCGCATCGTCACGCGAGAACTCTTCACCAACCTCGGAAACGGCACAGTGTCCGCCAGCGGCACGGATATTGTCGTCGAACTCACGGCAGAAGAACGAGCACGCATCGACACGCCTCGTGCGCTGCGCTTTGTGGTTGTTCCCTCCGGGAATCATCCTGCGACAGGCAGGATACTCGTGTCCTCGGTCGAACTCCTTGCGCGTCCCGTCTTCGTGCGCTCGAGCGGCTCGGGTACGGCGACCACAGTCCCGGAGTCGTCAGTAACGCGAAGCGATGGATCGCCCCTCCCCGAAACCCGTTTTCTCGCCCGGGTGCACCCCGAATCGCAGGCGTTCACGCAGGACCCGTCCCCGGGCGACGGAAACCGTGTACTCTCGGTACGCGGGAACGAAACCGAATCTACCGATATCGTGAGCGTCCACGATCCGGTCCGACTTTCCGACTACGAGACCCTGGTGTTCTACCTGCACACCGGAACGGCCACTGGCCCGGTCCTGGTATCGGTAGAGTCGGGCTCGGACGGGACGGCGGCGATAGCGGCGTCGTTCAGCGTCGATCGGGACCCGGACTGGCAACGAATCGAAGTCGACACGAGGCGCGGCAGAGTCAGACGCGGCGAGGAAGATATCGGCACTGCCACGATCAATCCGGCCGTCGAACTGCGCCGGACCATCATCAGCCTGAGCTCTGATGAAAACCCGTGGACGGTGTACCTCGACGAACCACACCTGTCAGGCAGCAGACATCGCATAGACGGGAGCATTGTCGCCGATCTGAACTACAGGGGGCCGACCGACTGGTTCACGATGCCAGGCGGAGTTCGTGTGGGGGATCTCGCCGTCGATGTTTCAGGTCAGATAGACGCATCTCGTGCACAGGTAGACGGCGAAGGTGTTCAGGCCGACACGGTACGCCTCGATGCTGCGAGCGCCATTTCGCTTGGAAACATGCGCGTCGGGATCAGTGCAGACTGGGTCTACGCGCCGGTCTTCGAAGAACAGAGTCTGATTCTCGGACACCGCGTGGCGACGGTCGAACCCTGGCACGGTCTTGAAATCGGGGAAACCTATACGCGAAGTATGACCACCGTAGGTCGCACGGTCGAGAATCACGACGTCGAGGCGTCGCTGTCACGTCCGCCCTGGCGGTCCGATCTTCGCGCGCGCCGCGTGCAGACCGGATCGATTCGGGAACAGCTGCAGCGTCTGTCGCTTAGCCTCGCGCCGGTACAAGCCCAGGTTCGTCTGACACAGACAGGGATCGCAGACGATCTGCGCGTTGCCACTCCGTACGCGGCAACCTGGGTTGCCTCCTACCCCGCGCTGCTTCCGTCGTCCATGGACGAGACGACTCGTCGGACAGGCTCTGCAGCCGCGACCCTGTCACACGAGTTCAGTCGAGCGACACCCTCGCTTTCGCTCGACACCGCCTGGACGTCCATCCCTGCATCGGCACAGCTGAACGCGGACTCGACAGCTCAGCTCGCTGTAGAGCTCGAGCCCTTTGGCGACACAGGAATTCGGCTGACCCCATTCTACCAGCGGCGGCTCGGGATCGTGGAGGAAGGATCGCCGCCAGGCGGATATCGGGACGATGTCACCCGGGTTGCCGCGTCTCTTGGTCCGGAGGAACGCGTGCTGTACGCGTCAATACCCTTTGTGGAGCTGTTCGCTGACCACGCCGATACCGCATTCGCGCTGATGCAGAATCGCAGAAGCAGCACACGGTTCACACCAGCTGCGGGAATCACGGTTACGCGACCACTGCAGACCCGCCTCCGGGATCTCGTGCTGCCGTATCGCGCGACGTTCGAGACGGCGCGCGAGTTTCGGGTAGACAATGACAGCACGAGTTCTTCCGGGCGCCTGACGATCGAAGGTAGAACACTCGCGGCGAACCTGTTCGGATCGCTCGGAGCGTATCCGCGTACACAGCTGTTCCGAACCGACGAATACGAGACGCGGATTCGTGTGCGAATTGACTACGCCGATACGATACGTGAGGTCACACAGCAACAATACCTGACAGAGCTTTCGATGCGCGTATTCCCCCGTCCGGCGACCGAGGCAAGCCTGACGCACACGTCAGTGCTCGAGTACGGCGCGACGACCGGCACAGATCATCGGACGCGGCTGCAGGGAAGTTTTGAACACGACCCGGAGCGCGCGCAGGCGCTTCCCGTTCCCGTTCCGTACGCAGAGGCAGCGCTCCGATCGGAGCACGACGTATCGGTGCAGCTGCAACGGCGTCACACTCCCGATCCGGGCGACCTTGTGCGCATAAGCGGCGGAAGCCGTGTCGTCGCGCTGTACGACACGACGCTCCGGCTGGTCGCGGGAGCCCGAATCGGTTACGATGTCACCGGTCTCAGAACCGAAGGCGCGAGCGTAATCGAACGTCTCGGCTTTGAACTCAGCGTAACGGGGCGCTACCGGTTTTAATGCAGGTAACATGGATAAGTATTCGATTCAGAGATATATTCCCGTTTATTCACATGGAGGATTCAGTCTAATGAACATGCGCGTTCGTTTTGTACACATTCTATTTGCGATAGCCCTGATTGTAGCCGTACCAGCCGGTCTGACGGCGCAGGACGGGAGCGAGCCTTCCGACAACGGAGTAACTTCCGACTTCGGCTTCGGATTGAGCCTCGGGCTCGGGGTGCAGACCTTCAGAAATCCCGATTTTCCGGATGATCCCGATGCCCCGGAGTTTATAACATGGCAGAGCCTGCAGCTGAACCCGGATATTGCTGTCGGACAGCTTGGTGTTGGCCTTGATCTGACGCTGAACTATACCTTTACTGCTGGTGAGTTCGGGAATGAGTTCGACGTACGCCGCGAAGACTGGGTCCCGGACGAAAACACGAACTTCCTCGAGCTGTATCTTCCAAAGATCCGCTATGTACGCTGGGCCCAGAAGGGCGATCCGCTGTTTCTGCTCTTTGGCCAGATCGACCGGGCTATCCTCGGAAACGCGTTTATTGTCGGCGGGTATACAAATACCCGATTCCTGCCGGAGCGGCCGATTTTCGGTGCCCAGGTAGACGTCGACGGCGGACTGTTCAATTTTCCCTACGTCGGCGTCGAAACCTTCGTATCGAACGTCGCTGCCTTTGACCTGTTCGGCAGCAGACTGTACGTACGACCGCTTGCCGATCTTGAAGTCCCGCTTCTGCCGGCTCTTGAAGTGGGCGGCACGTTCGTGACAGACCGTGACCCCTGGTACTTCGAGCGACGAGACCCGGATAGCACCGTGGATCCGGACGAAGACGTCGGTCCGGTAAATATCTGGGGCTTCGATCTGAGACAGCCGGTGCTGAACAGTCCTGTCCTGTCGCTGGCTGTGTTCTCTGACGTTGTTAACCAGAACAACAACTGGGGCAGCATGGTCGGCTTCGGAGGGCGCACCCTTGGTTTTCTGAGCTTCGGTGCGCAGGCGCGATTCCTTGGCGAAAACTTTATTCCCGTGTATTTCGACGGATCCTACGACCTGTTCAGGCGGTCGCGCTACGAAGTGTATCGCGGAAACGCGAGTATTGACCCCTACGCCGGGTGGCTCGCATCACTCGGTTTCTCCTTTCTGCAGGATCAGCTCGTGTTCAGCGCGTCCATGGAAGGACCGTTCGATGCGCCCATTACTGACACGGACGAAGACGGCCGGCCGACTCCCGAGGCGCTTGCACGTAATCCTATTCTGCGCGGTAGCTTCCTGATCGGTGACGGTGTAATTCCGGGAGTTACTGTCGGGGCGAATTACGAGAAGCGGAATCTCCAGTCAGTTTCGGACGTATTCTCGCCGGAGGATGCGGTAATTGGAGCACGCGTCAACTATCGAACCGGACCTGCGGTCATTTCGCTGCGCTACGATCTGAGTTACGATCCGAATCCGGCTCCGGGAGCCAGCGCCTGGCGCGTAAACTCGGGTCTTGAGACTTCAATCGCGCTGTTTTAAGGGGTAGAACATGAATGTACGTAAAACCGTTCTTTCGCTGTTTATATTTGCCGGTCTTGCTGTGGCGCTTTCGGCACAGCCGGCGACTGCCGTAGTCGAATATTTCGACGACGAGTTCGAGGTGCAACTCTTTGACGCCGACGGGTTCGAGCTGCAGTTCTTTTCCTTCGGGCAGGAGCTTACGCAGGGTTCGCGCGTTCGCACGCTGAACTCGAGCCTGGAGCTGCGGCTCGTTCCGAATGGGTCGATAATCCGTGTCGCGCCAAACTCCGAAGTAGTTATTGACCGCCTTCAGGGTACGACGAATGTCGAAATGACCATGGCCAGCGGCCGTCTGCGACACGTCGCATCGCGTGTAGCCGGTGCCGATTACCGGATACGCTCTGGTACCGTTACGGCAGGGGTTCGCGGTACCGATTACCTGATTACCGAGAACGAGATAGTCGTGTTTTCGGGACTTGTCGATGCGATCAGAAACGATACAAACGAAATTGTTTCCCTCGCCGCCGGGCAGGCGGCAAGCGCACTTTCGGAGGTTTTTCAGGCGGTCGTACTGTCAGCGCAGGAACTGAGCGAGATAGCTTCCGACAACACGTTCGAGCAGCTTGACCCCGAATCAGTTCCGCAGGCAACAACGCCGGACGAAGACGAAGAGACAATTGTCGATGACGACACCGATGATGAACCTGAAGAAGAGGTCGTTGTAACCGAACCCGATACCGATCCGGCAGACGACGAACCTGCTCCACAGGTTCCTCCAGCCCGCGTAGCCCCGGCTCCCCTTCCACCGATCATTACCCCGAGTGTTGGTTCACCTGACCCGGGTGTATCGTCGCAGGACGCAATCATGGCCGACTTCCTCGGAGGGCTTGGGAACATTCTTTCGATGGAGATCGGTAGCATTACCATTGACGGCCAGACCTACGCGAAAGCGGTTCTGCAGCCAACGATACAGCTCGGAAGGCTGCGCCTCGGGCTGTATCTCCCCATTATCTATCAGTCCGATCTCTTCGATCCGAGCGACTGGTACCAGCCGCGGGGCAACAACGAGTGGTCCTTCGGCACGGACAGCGAATTCGCAGGTGAAGACAACGAAATATGGCTGCGTACGCAGGACGCGCTTCGTGACCTTGCGCTCAAAATCCGCTTTCTTGAATTCGGACAGCAACGCGATCCGTTTTTCCTGAAGCTCGGGAACCTGGACAATCTGACCCTGGGGCACGGGGTGCTTATGCGAAACTACGCGAACGACAGCGAGTTTCCGGCCGTCAGACGCCTCGGGTTCAACCTCGGAATAGACGGTGGCGGGTCCGGTATTGAACTGATTGCAAACGACCTGACGGAACCCTCGATATTCGGTTCTCGCCTCTTTGTGCGCCCGCTCGGTGAAAACGTACCATTCGCAGTCGGCATATCGGGACTGACGGATATCAGCCCGGCGCGCGACTTGCCGGACCCGGCTACACTCACCGGTGATACCGAAGCTGTCGAAGCAGCCCGGGCAATAGACCCCATATTCATTAACGTTGCGGCAGATATCGACATTCCGATTGTGGAAACCGGAGCCTTCAGCGCGGTTCTGTTTGCCGACGTCGGTGGAATGGTTCCCTTTCTGCGAGACGCCTTTGTCGCAGGAGACGGAACGACGATTAACTCGGGATTCCGCCCGGATACACTGTATGTCGAAGACGGAGGCTCGATTTCACTCCGTAACTACGGGATCATGACCGGTATCTTCGGAAACATTGGCCCGGTCGACTACCGACTGGATGCGCGGAACTCCAACGGGGTGTTCCGACCATCCTTCTACGGACAGAACTACGACCGTGTGCGCGGTGACAGAGCGATAGAGCTCGCCCGGTATCTGTTGAACCCGGACGCCGACGAGTTTAATCAAAGCACCTACGGCATCTACGGCGAAGCGGGTGCAGACCTGTTCAGCGTGGTTCGACTCGAAGCCGGATACCTCTGGCCATGGCAGGTTGCAGCCGGGGGTGGTCTCGAACCCGCAGACAACGACGAGCTGTTCGTGTCGCTTCAGATCGCACCCGAGACCCTTCCGCTCGGTCTGCACGGAGGCGTCTCCTACCGACGCACCGAGTTTGCGCCGACTGTATTCGGACGCGGCAACTTCGCAAACGCGACGCTGTTTGACGCAAATACGACCTTCCGTGGTGAGATCGTGTATCCTGTTGCGCCTATCATGAACGTCGTGGGCGTCACCACGACTACGCTCACGCGTAACCCGGACGGCACCATCGTCTACGACAGTAACGGACGACCCGAGTACAACTGGTCGTTCACAATTGAAACCCGCATCGGAATGTAATAGCATTCCCGGGCGGTGAAGCACACAAACGACTTAGCAGCCGGGAAGGTTCACATCCTTCCCGGCGCCATTGCAGGAAAAATTGCCGCGGGCGAAGTTATCGAACGACCTGCCTCGGTGTTGCGGGAGCTTCTCGATAACAGCATAGACGCAGGTGCGACCGAAATTTCCGTTACGCTGCTTGACGGCGGCCTTCGAAGCATACGCGTTACCGACGACGGGTGCGGTATGAGCCGTGCAGACGTTGAAATCTGTTATGCGGCTCATGCGACCAGCAAGATTCAGTCGCTGACCGATCTCGACCACATCGAGACGCTTGGATTCAGGGGCGAAGCGCTCGCGAGTATTGCACACGTGGCGCGACTCGAGATAACAAGCAGGCAGCAGTCCGGAGACGGTGGCCGCGTTCTCGTGGAAAACGGGGTATTACGCGAGCAGGGACCGCCCCAGGGCACCGCCGGCACAAGCGTCGACGTGCAGCAGCTGTTTTTCAATCTCCCCGGAAGGAAGCGTTTTCTGAAGAGGGCCTCTACCGAACGGTCTCTCTGCAGGAACGTGTTTATTGAAAAAGCACTCGCCCACCCCGATACGGTATTTCGTCTTTTTCCTGACGAACAGCAGCCGATAGTGATTTCCGGTGACAGCTACAGGGAACGCTTCGCAGCGGCGTACGAGGAATATCCGGCGTCGGTTCTTCACGCGTCCGAGCATACCGGCGATGCCGCACACATATCCGTGGTGCTTGCCGACCCGCATTTTCATCGTCGCGATCGGAAAATGGTCCAGACCTTCGTGAACGGACGACGGGTCTGGGAGTTCGGGTTTACGCAGGCGGTCGAATATGGCTTGTCCGATATGTTTCACGGCGGGACGTGGCCTGTCTGCTTTCTGTTCATGGACGTCGACCCGTATACCGTCGATTTCAACATTCATCCTGCAAAGCGCGAAGCCAGGTTCATTCAGCGTGACCGTATTCACCACGACATCGTCACAGCTCTCAAGTCAGCGACGATACGTCACGGTTCAAAGCCAGTGGAACGTGTTGTGTCTCCTGAAGAGCGGAACGATCTGTTTCGCGAAAAGGCCACTCCGGTAGACCCCCCGCGATCGTACGGTGGTCCACGCGCATTCCCTCGCCCGCAGCAGGAATGGCGGGTACGGGAACGGGAATCTCCGGA
>SKKC01000146.1 GCA_007121695.1 Spirochaetales bacterium
ACTCCCAGAGCGTCATGCGTATGTCCGCTCCGCCTTACACCGGCAATGAAATCAGCAGACGTACCGTAAGATTGATAAGAAGTGTAAGCACGACTGCGGAAAGCACTCCTGCCCCGGTGACAATCAGAAGGCCCTGGCGATAGGTAAGTTCGCTGCGGGGAAGCAGGCGGTGGCTGATCTTCCAGGAGAGCGGCTGCAGCAGATGGTCCATGGTGACCCACACGCGATGCGCCGAGGATGCACCAAAGGCCAGCGCGCCTGCCCGGACGGCCGTGAGGACTGTCAGAAGGATAAGCACGAAACGTACGGTATACCCGAGCCGCGAGACCACGAGCGCGAGAATGAAGCCTATGGTCACCGATCCGGCCATGGCGATCTGCGTCAGTACGCTTGCGGTAATGCTGAGTGTGGCAAGGGCTACGATAGGCGAAAAATCGACGTAGCCGACACGCATCCACCGGGCCCGGCGAAAGAGGTTCAGGTAGGGATCCGTTGCCTGTCGCAAAACGAGCTCGCCCTTGCCATAGTTCTGCCCCGGAAACCAGGTCAGCATAATGCGAAAGACGATTACGAGGGTGTACAGGGAGATCAGGCTGCTGATCACCGTCAGAATGTTACTCATGTGTGTTACTCCGCTGTTCCTGCCAGACGTCTGATACGAAGGGCAGGCTTCGTATACCTTCAAGAGTCGTTGCTTTTGCGGCAATCGTCAACTGATCTCCCGCACGAATGACGTGTCCATTGCTGCCGTCGGGAAGCGTCACGTGCAGAAAAACCGGGCAGGGGCCGGTACTGTGTATCATGAGACTCCGCAGCTCACATAACCTGTCTTCCGAGTTTGCTTCCGAGGTAAGCTGTATGTGTATTTCCGAAACGTCGCGTTCAGCAAGGTCGTTCGGCAGTCGCGCACCGGATAGCGCAAGCTGCCGGGGAGCATTCTTCGGGTCCGGAGCGCGGCGGCGCTTCTGTACCGTGCCAGAGAGGCCAACAACGCGGTTTACGTCGACGACGCCGGTCACGCGTGACAGGGACTCTTCGAAGGCAACAAACTCGCAGCTTCCGGTATAGTCTTCGATAACACCGAACGCCATGGGGCTGCCACGACGGGAAATGATGCTCCGGTAGGCGGTCACCAGCCCGACGACTGTCTGTTCTGAATCGAGCTCGGCGTCCTGTATATCACCTATGTTGATGGTCCGACACCGCTCCCAGGTACGCCTGTGATCGTCGAGCGGGTGGCCGGACGAGTAGAAGCCGATAAGATCGCGCTCATACCCGAGCCGTTCAGCTGCCGACCACTCGTCGACCTCACTCATCTCGAAACCGGCAACCGAAGACGTGTCGTCGGCGTCGAAGAGCGAGGTCTGACCGCTTTCCCGGGCGGCCCGGTCCGAGGCCGCATAGTCAATCATGCGACCGAGATTCTCGAGAAGGCGGGCGCGGTGCACGTGGAAAGAGTCGAAGGCACCGGCATAAATGAGGGTCTCGATGACCTTCCGGTTCACGGTTCTCATGTCCACGCGAGTAAGAAGATCGAGCAGGTCGGCGAACGGCCCGTGCTCGCTCCGCTCGCTGAGGATGGCGTCGACAGCGCCTCCGCCGACGTTCTTTATCCCGAGCAGACCGAAGCGGATACGTCCGTCGACAACGGTGAAGACCTTATCACTCACATTGATATCTGGAGGATCAACCGCGAGGCCCATCGCTCGTGCCTCGGCGAGATACTCCGCGAACTTGTCCGGGCTGTTGATTTCATTCGTCAGGTTGGCCGCCATGAACTCGGCAGGAAAGTTGGCCTTGAGATACGCCGTTTTGTATGCCAGCACCGAATACGCGGCAGCGTGGCTCTTGTTGAAACCGTAGCCCGCAAACGGCTCGAGAAGTTCGAACAGCTCGTTCGCTTTGTCCTCTGAAATGCCCCGCTCGCGCGCACCGTCAAGGAAACTCACTTTCATGCGTTCCATTTCCTTGACTTTCTTTTTTCCCATCGCGCGGCGCAGAATGTCGGCCTGTCCGAGACTGAAACCAGCGATGATACGCACGATCTCCATGACCTGTTCCTGGTAGACGATAACACCGTAGGTTTCGGTCAGGATTTCACGGAGCTTTTCATGCGGGAATCGTATAGGCTTGCGACCGGACTTGCTGTCGACAAACTGGGGGATGTTTTCCATGGGACCGGGACGATACAGGGCGTTCAGCGCCGTCAGATCCGAGATGCTGCCGGGCTTTGCACGGGTCAGAATGTCCTGCATACCCGAGCTTTCAAACTGGAATATGCACGCGCTGCGTCCCTCACCGAGCAGGCGGTAGGTTGGTTCGTCGTAATCCTTTACGGTTTCGATGTCGAACCCTGGCTGTTTCCGGCGAATCAGATTTTCGGTATTTCGAATAAGCGTGAGCGTCTTCAGGCCGAGAAAATCCATCTTTACAAGCCCGCATGGCTCGATCTGATCCATCGTAAATTGTGTCGAAATGCTGCCGGTCCGGGGATCACGATACAGTGGAACGTAGTCACTGAGTGCCGTTTTGCCGATTACGATGCCCGCTGCGTGGGTCGATGCGTGCCTGTGAAGTCCTTCCAGTTTCAGGCTGGTTCGGAGCAGGTCCGCATAGATACCCCCCTGGTCCCAGATCTTTTTCAGCTCCGGTTCGTCCTGTATCGCACCTTCGAGCGTGACCTTGGGCCCTTCCGGAATGAGTTTCGCGATTCGATCTGCTTCGGCGAGCGGAACGTCGAGCGCGCGTGCGGTGTCGCGTATCGCTGCCTTCGCCTTCAGGGTTCCGAAGGTGATAATCTGCCCGACCCTGTCCGAGCCATATTTTTCGGTCACGTACGAAATTACTTCGCCGCGTCGTTCATAGCAGAAGTCAATATCGAAATCCGGCATGCTGACCCGGTCCGGATTCAGAAATCGCTCGAAGAGCAGCCCGTACTCGATCGGATCGACGTCTGTAATCTCGAGGGCGTAGGCGACAATGCTGCCCGCTCCTGATCCTCGACCCGGGCCCACCGGAATATCATTGTCTTTCGCAAAGCGGATAAAGTCCCAGACAATAAGAAAGTACCCGGTGTAGTCCATGCCAATGATGGTATCCAGCTCAAAGCTCGCGCGATCCCGAATTTCCTGCGACGGGTCGCCGTAGCGTTGAGCGAGGCCCTCGAACGTAAGATGGCGAAGGTACTCGTCTGCGCCGGTGAAACCTTCAGGAATCTCATACACCGGCAGCAGAGGGCCTGGCTGCGCGATTTCTACCGTGCACTCCTCTGCGATGCGCAGGGTGTTCTCGAGCGCCTCGGTGCGCGCGTCGTCCGAAACATGCCGGAACAGCTGCTGCATCTCGTCCGCACTCTTGAGGTAGTACTCCGCATTAAACATGCGTGGGCGGTTCGTGTCCTGTCTGGTTTTTCCTGCTCCGATACAGAGCAGAATGTCGTGGGCGTTCGCATCTTCCTGGCGAACATAGTGACAGTCGTTTGCCGCTACCAGCGGGATCCCGAGTTCCCGGGAAAGGCGAACAAGCTGCTCGTTCACGATGCGCTCTTCCGGAGCTCCGTGGTCCTGAATTTCCAGATAAAAGTTTCCGGATCCGAACGTATCCCGGTACCAGCAGGCCCGTTCGCGGGCAGCATCGTACCGGTTCTGCAGCAGCAGGGCCGGTATGTCGCCCTGCAGACTCCCGCTGAGCACGATAATTCCCTCGCTATACTCTGCGAGCAGGTCGTTGTCTACCCGGGGTTTATAATAGAAACCCTCCGTGTAGCTTTTCGACGAAATCTGCATCAGATTGCGATAACCCGTATTGTTTTTCGCGAGCAGCACTATGCGGGGATACCGGCCGCGACGATCCTGGCTGCTGCGGTCGTGTCGTGAGCCATCGGCGAGGTAGACTTCGGTGCCGATAATCGGCTTTATGCCGTGCTTCCGGCATGCTTCGTAGAACAGCAGCGCGCCGAACATGTTCCCGTAGTCCGTTACCGCGAGGGACGTCATGCCGAGCTCCGCTGCGCGCACGACGTAGTCCTGTATCCGACCGCCTGCCTGAAGGAGACTGTAATCTGTATGAAGGTGTACGTGAGTAAACGAGGACACGATTGCCTCGTACTATAGCGCCGTAGGTCCGCTTACTCAACACCAGGGTGGCGGACACCCGGTTTTAACGGCGTGTCAGAGACCGGAGAAACCACGAAACCAGACGCTCGATCCTGTACAGATCAAACGAACTGAACCCCGGATCGTGTGCCTGTGCGGTATTCCGCATTCGCTCTGCAGCCGCTCGTATGTCTCGGTCAGGCAAGGGCAGTTTGCGCCCGGTCAGTTCAGCGTCCAGTTCCCGATTGTGTATGACCTCCGGAAGCCGGGTGCCAATGACGATGCGCACGGCGTCGACTCCTCCCTTCGATCGTCGCGCGAGCGCGGCAAAACTGATGCGGCCGTCCTCGCTTGGACGGTAGACCTGCGCGTCCCAGGGCGACAGCGGAATGCGCAACCGGGTCACAACCTCGCCGGGTTGCAGATACGCGCCTTCGCCACTTCGAAACCGTTGTACGGTGATCCATCGGCTGCCACCGACCCGCCGGATTTCGATGCTGCTCCCAAGCGCGATAAGCGGCGCGACCGACGTCGTCGTCGTTCCCTGTACACAGACGTTGCCTACGAGTGTCGCGATCGTTCGAAGTCCGGGGGGAACAATGTGCGGCAGGCAGTCGTACAGCGTTTTCGGTATAACGTTACTCCCGACCCGGGAGACCGCTCGTATCGTCGCGTTCGCGCCAATCTCCAGGTACCGGTCCGTTCTGGCGATGCGTCTCAGATCGTCGACCCCGTACAGGGCGACGACGGTCGCCGGAATGGCCAGCCGACCCGTGTCTTCCAGACCTGACAGCGCGGTGCCGCCCGCGTATATGCGCGACCCGGGATGCCTTCGCAGCAGCTGAAGAAGCTCGCTCTGACTCCGCGGCGTATAGACCCTGGGCGACGTGCGTTTAGATGTCTCTGGTGCGTGACCGGCGTTGTTTTGCGGCATTGCGTATCGCCTCCAGAAAGTGTTGGTAGGATGTACACCGGCAGCGAACCGCCTGCGCCTGCACCTCGAGCTCTTCTTCGCGAGGTCTGGTATTTTCGCTGATTATTGCGTGCGTCAACAGTGTTTTCGGTGCCGCGCAATACCGGCAGGGCTCGAATCCCGTGCTCTGGAATCCCCGTTCGATATCGCGAAGATCCCTCGAGCCGAACAGCCCTTCGATTGTTACGACTTCGGTTCCAAGCACGCGGAACATGGGTATCATGCACGACGAAACAATAATGCCTTCGAATATCACCAGACACGAACCACAGCGTCCTTCGGAACAGTCCTGCCGCATGGACGCAATCTCGAGGTGGTGCATCAGGACGTCAGACAGACGTGCCTCTGGTTCTGCATCGACCTGGACAGCTTTCCCGTTCAGCGTAAATCGCACCCTCATGCATCATCTCCTGCCGACCGCGTCAATGTCCCCGCTGCCAGATACTGATTTCCCGCTGTTGACGGCAGTCGTTCGACCGAAACGCCCAGCGCCTGCGACAGCGCCGAGGCGTAGGCCGCCGGAACACAGCTGAATGCCAGTTCTCCCAGACCGAGCGGGTTGGCCTGTGCACCGTCCTCTACAAGAATCACGGTAACCGGGGGTTCGTTTCTGAAAGGAGAGGAGAACCAGACCGGTCCATCCCGCGCTATGGAAGCGCGCGGACCTACGAGCGCAGACTCGCGTCCCGCCCAGGTGATCGCGTGTACGGCGGCCGTAGCCAGCGAGTTTCGGGCGCTTTTCGGGTCGATTACCTTGCCTGTGTACGCAACTATATGAGCGGATGTTACCCGGGCTTCGAACGTGATCGGGTCCGCTTCCACCTCGACGACACACGCGGCCCAGCTGCGCTCGGGATACGGCATTCCGGTACACGCGTCGGCGTCCCAGACCTGTTTTCGTGCCCGGCGCCACGAACGGGTAATCTCTATGGGTAGAGGTTTCTGGAAGCGCTTTTTCCGTACCGCCTGCAGGCACTGCTCGAGCAGCCGTGTGTGAATCATGGTGACTCGGGAGATCATGTTCGGGCCGCTCGGCGGTGCGGTATCAGTATCGAAGCCGGCAATGTGTACGGTGTCGGCGTCGATGCCCAGAACGTCGCATACGCGAGCGACCCAGTACCCGTGAATCACGCTCGTTGAGGCCCTCGCCGAAGTCGCAATCCATGCGTGGCCGTCCTGATCGAGGCGCAGCGTTACCGAGCTCGGATAGAGGTCTTCCCGGCGTCCGCTGAATCCCGAGCCCTGTGCGGTAAGAGATATCCCGATGCCGTTCGTGCGGCCTGGGTGGTCAACGATATTCGATCGCTGTTTTCGCTGCAGTTCATAGGCGGCGAACTTCCGCCGGAAATCAGATCGCTCGACCACGTCCTTCAGCAGCGGAGCCGTCTGCTCCCGAGCGTCGGCAAAATCGTTGAACATGAGAGTCTGATCCTGCTTCGGCAGCATTCGCAGGCGAAGTTCGACAGGTTCGGTACCCGTTCGCACGGCGACGTCGCCGATCCAGCGTTCCGCGCCGAGCCAGGCAAGCGCGTCCATGCCCGAAAACGGACCCGCTGGAGCCGTGTTTGTCGTGTGGCAGCGCACAGATACCCGGAGTGCCGGAATCTGATACGCCCCGAGCGCGGCGACCAGCAGTCTCTGCAGCATTTCTGCTGAAAACACCGGGTAGGCCCCACCGTCGTAGTCTATCTGTACATCCGCTCCCGCAACGGAGTTGTCTTCGAGCAGCGCCGTTCGTATTCGCACCGAGCCAGCCGGGCGCTTCGGGCTCGAGAACAGGTCTTCGGCGCGGCTGTAGGCCAGGACACACGGTAGTCCTGTAACCGATGCTGCGAGCGCCGCATGAGCGGCGACAAGCGACGGAAACCAGACCTTGCCTTCGAGTGTGGGACCTGCATCTATCCCGTGCACGCGAACCCGTTTTTCCGTCTGCCCGAGGGCAGACGATACCGTCTGTTGCACGTGGTGCAGCCACTGTGTCGCGGTGGTAACCTCGATGCAACCGTCGTTCGCGACGCGGGCAAAGGCGCTGTGCGGATCCGCGTAGAAGTGTTCCTGAAGACCGGTGTCAACGGCGGTGAGTATCGTATCGGCGGCGGACCCGAACGCCTCTTCAATGTCTCCGCAGCTTCGGTGGACTTCCTGGTACAGGCTTTCGTCCGACCCGGATGTCGGCCCGAGCAGAGCGGGAAACTCCTCGTAGGTGCACCGGATGCACGATACCGCCTCCCGCAGCGCGTCCATGTCCGGTCCCACGAGTAATCCGATCGGCTCACCTACGTAGCGTACGGTTTCCGCGGCCAGAATGGGCATCGAATCGTCTTCGATCCGGAGCGCTGCACCCTCGGCAAGCGCAGAAGCGTCAATAAACACGATTCCCTCGGGTAGGCCCTGCGCTTCCAGGCGAATAATCCGTGCATGGGCACGATCGCTTCGAATCGTAAACACAAACTGCATGCCCGGGCTTCGTATGGTACGGGGATTCAGCGTCTTGTCACGGAGAAGACTGCGGAGCGGTCGGCTGACGATCACGAGCGAGCTCCTGCTGAACCCCGAGATCTCGACACCGCCTCTTTCAGCGTTGCGATAACCCTGTCCTGCTCGTCTTCGGTGAGTCCGGGAAACAGGGGCAGCGAAATGGCGCCGAGGAAACGGTCACGAGCACGGGGACAGTCTTCAGCCCTCGTGCCGTACTGTGTCCGGTAGTAGCTCATCATATGGAGTGGCCGGTAGTGGACGCTGCAGGCGATTCCCGCCTCCGCAAGGTACGCGATAATGTCGTCCCGATGCGCGGGATCCACGCAGATCATGAACAGATGCCAGGCATGAGCCCGGGAGTCTTCGGGTGTCTGCCCGGAGCCGGTTAGAAGCTCGATGCCGGGTTCCTTATCGAGCGCGTGCGCGTAACGCTCCGCCAGCGCGTGTCGGCGCGCGTGGGTTTCATCTGCCCGGTTCAGCTGCACCCGCCCGAGACTTGCCAGCACGTCGGGCAGGTTGTACTTGTACCCCGCCTCGACAACGTCGTACGCCCAGCCCGCACCCGGAACGCGGTAGCGATCCCAGACCGTCCGGTCTATGCCGTGCAGGCGCATGCACCGTACGCGCTTCGCGAGATCCTCGTCGTCGGTGGCGATCATGCCGCCTTCGGCCGACGTCACCGGCTTATTCGCATAAAACGAGAACACGGCCGTGCCCCGTGATCCGATCCGTGCACCGGTATCGTCGGACGCGGGGAGGGCGTGTGCAGCGTCCTCGAGCACCTGCACGCCGTATCGCGCGGCTGTGTCCCTGATGCGCGCCATTGAACAGGCTTTACCGGCCATGTGCACGGGCATAATGACGCGTACCGTCCGACCGTCGGTGCATGCCACATCCAGCGCACGGTCGAGGGCATCGGGGCATATGTTATATCCATCGGCCTCGATATCCACGAACAGCGGGTGGGCTCCGAGGTAGCGGATAACCTCGGCGCTCGAGGCAAACGTATAGGGGCTCAGCGCCACGTAGTCGCCCGCCTGAACGCCCATGGCCTCCAGGCACAGATGGAGCCCCGCGGTCGCGCTCGATACGGCAACTGCATGCCGGGCACCGGTGTAGGCGCGGAACTCCTGCTCGAAGGAGGTCGCTTCAGAACCCGTGGTCAGCCAGCCGCTTTTCAGAACGCGAACCACCGCCTCTACTTCTGCATCACCGATATCCGGTCGGGCAAAGGGAATCTCGACTGAGTCATTCATGACGGTGCTCCTAATACTCCGGCTCGTCCTCGGGCACGGAAATCGAAGGGATATGCCGTGACAGAATGGAGCGAAGCTCACGGCGGTTC
>SKKC01000033.1 GCA_007121695.1 Spirochaetales bacterium
TACCGGGGAGGTGAGCTGAGACCGAATCAGGTCACCTCGCAGAATATTGAGCAGTGCGAGGAGGTGGGAGGAGAGCCATCATCCTGCGCTCTGCTCACCTATAAAATACCCGGGGAACACGCGGGTTGATTGGTCTGAATCGGGCAAAAAACACCAGGGTGGCGGACAGTAACTACGCGAAGAGCGCGGGTCGAAGGTTCTCGTACTCGTGCTTTCGAAAGTAACTATACAAAACCCTGTACCCCCGCGTTACGCGACTTCTGATGGTCTTTCGAAGAGCTTCGTCGAGTTCTTCCTGAGTCTCAAAGGTATAGAGGCGATCCGTCGAGGAGCCATGTATGGTACCGCTGCACACGCTGAACGCGTATTGTGAGAAAAGCGTTGGTTGTCTGTTATGTATGGTTACGTAACGAATCTGTTCGTCGTCAGTAATCCGGTACAGGGTAATCAACATGTTTCTGACTACACTATCGGAGGACTTTTCGTCCTGCTTGACAGGATTAAGGCAGACGCTTACAGCCGGTCTACGACTATTCGAAAACCTGGCTGTATCCTCAGGTGGTACTCGGCGAACAGGACCGGTCTGGCGAGGACGGCCTGCGTGCTCGAAAAGGTGTAGAATGCCGGGGCGAAAGACCGAACACGATGCCGTGCGTGTTCCGGGGCTGCGGGTGCCCACGGCAGACGCACAAACTCGTCTGCCCCTGCAAGAAAGAACCACGAAGGGGTTGTGAGGGTCTCCACGGTCAGCTCCACTCTGCCGGAAGGTATCTGCACAACCGGCCCGTCTGGCAGGACCTCAAGCGTCACGACGTCCGCATTGAGTCGAATAACCCGAAACGGGACGACAAGTCCCTCGGGCCGTAGCGCACGAAAATCAGCGACACTCCACTGGGCGCCCATGTACAACGTCAGTACCAGGATGAGCCCTGGAAGTCCCATTGCGCGGGGAAAGGCGCTCATGAGCGCGCCAAGACAGAACGCGGTTGCCCAGGTAATCCAGACGCTCATTGTGCGCAGGGCAGGCGACCTGCTGAAAAGCACGCCTGCCGCGAAGAAGGCGATTGCGAGGGAGGCAAAAAAGAGCGCCCATGCGGCATATCTGGAACATGAAAAACGGGTACCGCGCCTCAGGCAGTACAGCGCGTATACGAGTGCGACGCCTCCATGAAGACCGCTCAGAGAGCTCCAGACATGCAGATTACCCCACAGATAGGCACTCAGAGTCCGTACACCTCGCTGTATTTTGTTCGGAGATACTCGGTAAAAAATCTGGCATCGAGCGGGCGCCCGGAAATGTCCATTACCAGCTCGCGGGCAGTCTTTGCCCGGCCGTGTCCGTGTATGTGCTGACGTTGCCATGCGAGAATATTCTCGAAGACACCGGACGCTACCTGCTCCCGCATGTCGGGAATCTGAGTCTCCATGGTGCTGTAGAACTGCGCACCGAAAAGATTACCAAGCGCGTAGGTCGGAAAATAACCCATCGCTCCCATGCTCCAGTGAATATCCTGCAGAACACCGTCGGAGTCCTTGTCCGGAACGATGCCAAGCAACTCTTTGGACATGGATCTCCACGCGTCCGGCAGGTCATCGACATTCAACGAACCTTCAATGAGCGCAAGTTCCAGCCGGAAACGCAACATGATGTGCAGGCTGTACGTGACTTCGTCGGCTTCAACGCGAATAAACGAAGCCTCGACCTTGTTGATCCCACGATAAAATCGATCGAGGTCTATGTCTTCAAGTACTGCGGGAAAGGTACGGAGAAGCTCGGGGTAGAAAAACTGCCAGAACTCCCGGCTGCGTCCGATCATGTTTTCCCAGGTTCGGGACTGCGACTCGTGTATACCAAGACTCGTGCCGGATGCGAGAGAGCTTCCGTGATATCGAGGATCTACCCCCAGCTCGTACAGTCCGTGTCCAGCCTCGTGTATGGTGCCGAACAGAGCCGGGTTCAGAAAGTCAGGTGCGTACCGGGTTGTCAGGCGAACGTCAAGAGAGCCGATGTCCGTGGTAAACGGGTGGGCTGATTCATCGAGCCGTCCCCGGCTGAATGGCCAGCCAATGGCCTGAAGGACGTGCATGCTGAAGGCCCGCTGACCGTCTACCGGATACTCCCGGTGGAGGAATGCATCGTCTACCTGACTGGCCGCGGCGATTTTTTCCGCGATGGGGACCAGGTCTTTCTGCAGTTGATCGAACACGGTTTTAACCTCGGACGCCTTCATGTCAGGTTCGTATTCGTCGAGCAGGGCGTCATAGGGGTGTTCGTCGTAGCCGAAACATGCGGCTCGCTCACGGTTCAGATCGATGATCTCGGCGAGGTGGTCCCTGAACATCGCGAAGTTATTGTGTTCCCGGGCTTTTGCCCAGACCGACTGCCCTTTGCTCGTAACGGTCGCAAAACGCCGGACAAGCGCCGCCGGCAGCTTCTGCTCTCGCCGGTAATCCCGATAGACGCAGCGAACAAGCGATTTCTCGTCCGCCGGAACCGTGTCACCACCGGCCGGGTGTTCATCATCTGCTCCCAGCTCGGACAGCAGATCACCGACTTCGGTACTGGTCGCTCTCTCGTGTATCATTCCCGACAGAAGGGAAATCTGCTCGGACCGCATGTCTATGCCGTCTTCCGGCATGTAGGTCTCCTGATCCCAATGCAATAGCGAGACCGTCTTGGACAGCAGTTGCAGCTCCCTGTCGATAGTCTTGAGTGATTCCAGCGCTGTCGTACTCATATTGTTTCCCGCCTTTCTATTTTACCCTGTATGAACGAGACTGCATCGCCGAGGCGCATACCATCCTGTTTCTCGCCGGTACGCATTCGAACGCTGACCGCCTGCTCTTCTTCCTCCCGACCGCCAACAACGAGCATGTAGGGGACCTTTTGCTGCTGTCCATCGCGGATCTTCGCATTCATGCGTGCGTCACGAAGATCAGCATCGACCCGAATGCCCGCTTCCGCAAGGGTGTTTCGCACGGCACGGGCATATTCGTCAAAGGCAGGAGCAACCGGAATTACGACCGCCTGCACAGGTGCGAGCCATACCGGGAAGGCTCCGCCGTAGTGCTCAATAAGCACGCCGAAAAATCGTTCCAGCGACCCGAGTAGCGCCCGGTGTACCATGAAGGGACGTTTTTCCTTGCCGTCGGAGTCGACAAAGGTCATATCGAAACGCTCGGGCAGATTAAAGTCAAACTGTACGGTAGACATTTGCCACTCCCGGCCAATGGCATCCTTGAGCTTGAGGTCTATCTTCGGGCCGTAGAAGGCTCCTCCCCCCTCGTCGACCTCGTACTCGAGTCCGGCAGCGTCGACAGCCTTCCTGAGGCTCTCGATCGCGGTATTCCAGTCCTGTTCCTCGCCCACGCTCTTCTCCGGTCGAGTCGCAAGGTAGGCTTTTATATCTGTAAACCCGAAGGCCCCGAGCATGTCGAGGCTGAACTTCAGGACGGTCCGAATCTCGTCTTCGACCTGCGAGGGCGCGCAGAAGATGTGAGCGTCGTCCTGGGTGAATCCGCGAACCCGCAGGAGTCCGTGAAGTACGCCACTTCGCTCGTAGCGGTAGACCGTGCCGAGTTCCGCCCAGCGCAGAGGCAGCTCGCGATAGCTGCGCATGGAGGTTTTGTATATCAGAATGTGAAAGGGGCAGTTCATTGGTTTGGCATAGTATTCCGCATTATCCATTTCCATGGACGGGTACATACCCTCGCTGTAGAAATCGAGGTGTCCGCTCGTTTCCCAGAGCCAGCTTTTCCCCACGTGAGGTGTATAGAGAATCTCGTAGCCGCCAAGCGCATGCTGCTTTCTCCAGTACTCCTCGATTGCGAGGCGGATGCGTGCCCCCTTCGGGTGCCAGTAGATCAACCCGCTCCCGGCTTCCTCGTGCGTCGAATACAGATCGAGTTCGCGACCGAGTTTTCGATGATCCCGTTTTTCGACCTCGGCAAGATGGTCAAGATGCGCGCGCAGTTCTTTCGGGTTTTCCCAGGCGGTTCCGTAGATACGCTGAAGCATGGGGCGTTTTTCATCACCCCGCCAGTACGCCCCGGCGATGTTCAGAAGTTTGAACGCTTTCGCGTGAATCTCTTTCGTGTTTTCCACGTGAGGCCCCCTGCACAGATCGACGAAACTGTCGACGGTGTAGAGAGATACCTCTTCGTCTTCGGGAATGGCGTCGAGCAGTTCTAGCTTATACGGCTGGTCGGAGAACCGAGCCCGGGCTTCTTCCCGGGTAATGACGGTCTTTTCGAACGCGTGCTTCTCGTTGACGATATCGCGCATATGGGATTCGATCTGCTCGAGATCAGCTGGTGTCAGTGGTCGCGGAAGATCGAAATCGTAATAGAAACCGTTCTCTATGGGTGGGCCAATGGCGATTTTGGCACCAGGAAACTCCCGAAGCACCGCTTCCGCCATGACATGTGCCGTCGAATGACGTATCCGATACAATCGCTCTTCACGCGAAAGCTTTCCTGCTGCCTGTTCGTTACTCATACTGTATCCTCCACTTTCTACCGCCCGAATACAAAAAAACCCGGTCTTTTCCGTCGTACGGCGCCGCAATGACCGGGAGTATAGTACTCCAGCGCATGATCACATACGATTCCGTAAGGACGAAAAAGGCCGGGCTCACCCGTCGTTTTTCCGCGGTTCCACCTTACTTCAGCTGCCGCCTCGATACCCGGACGCGCACAGCTGCTCTTCATTTCACCCGTCTCGTGGGCGTAACGGCACAGCCTACACAACACCGCCACGGGGGCGCTGCCTTCGACCGGCGGCTCATGAGGGGTATGCACCGTGTCGTTGCCGAGCACCTTACAGCCGCATGCCAGCCTTGAGTGGCGCATGGGGTACTCTCTCTGACGACCCGTTTCACGGGCACATGTCTCAATCTCTGCCGTGTTGATGTCCGCAAAATAGTGTTGTATGGCCGCTTTTGTGTCAAGGCGGGGTTTACACGCCTCGACCGGACGGCCCGCTCTTTACTACAATCACCGCTGAGGAGCGAACGAATATGAGTAAACCTGTTGTAGCTATGTTCGACACGAAGAGTTATGACCAGCAGTTCTTTAACATGACCAATGCCGACTACGGATTCGATCTGCGTTATTTCGAATTTCGCGTGACAAAGGAAAACGCAGTGGTAACCGAGGGCGCCGACTGTGCCTGTGTGTTTGTCAACGATCAGGTCACCCCCGAAGTAATCGACGTGTTTGTGTCACGCGGGGTGAAACTGCTTGCGCTTCGCAGTGCAGGGTATAATCACATCGATCTGGAAGCTGTGAAAGGCAAGCTGGATGTGGTCCGTGTACCCGCCTACTCGCCTCACGCTGTGGCCGAACACGCTTTGGCGCTTATGCTGACCCTGAACCGGAAGACGCACCGGGCGTACAACCGTACCCGGGACAGCAACTTCGCAATCGCCGGCCTGCTTGGCTTCGACATGTATCAGAAAACGGCGGGCATCATAGGCACCGGACAGATCGGACGCATCATGGCCGAAGTGTTACGCGGGCTTCAAATGAATGTCGTCGTATACGATCCGTATCCGAACAGGGAATGGGCCGCAAAGTGGAACATCGAGTACGTGAAACTGAGTGAGTTATATCGGCAAAGCGACGTTATTAGCCTGCACTGCCCGCTTACTCCGGAGAATGTCTACATGATCAACCGAGCGTCCATAGACCAGATGAAACCGGGGGTCATGATCATTAACACCGGACGGGGCAAACTGATCCGTACCGAAGACCTCCTAGAGGCCCTCCGTTCGGGCCAGGTCGGCTCGGCAGGTCTCGATGTATACGAGGAAGAAACGAACTATTTCTTCGAAGATCATTCGGCAAGCATTGTAACCGATGACAATCTGCTTCGACTGCTCGCGTACCCGAACGTACTCGTCACGAGCCACCAGGCTTTCTTCACCCGCGAGGCGCTGAACAACATAGCGGGAGTAACGCTCGAGAATATCCGGATGTACTTCGAAGAAGGTCGCATAGAAAACGGGATTCCGGATTTTGAAGCCGGGACCGGCCGACTGAAAAAGGACCAGAAACCGGCGAAACAGTCAGAGCAGAACGGAAAAAAAGAAGGCTGAAGGCAAGCTGTTCACGGTGTCACCGGGTCAATGAACACAATGGTCGACCGTGCCGGTACCCGGTAGGTGCGGCCGGTACAGACCGGCCGCTGTCCATGCGAAAAAATGTCAGCTGGCGGTTCGGCCGCGGTATCAAGCACTATCTGCCAGCTGCGGTTTGCCTGGGGCACCAGAACGTCGCGGTCTATCGCCGTCGCGTTGAACACGAAAAACAGATCATCCGACGGCCGCCCTGCAATCTCGAGCTCGGTTCCATCTATTAATACGCAGAGGCACCCGTCGGCGGTTCGCCAGTCCACGGGCCTACCCTGCGCGTCAAGCCACGAAACGTCGGATCGTGCGCTGCCACTCGAGTCGAGCCCCGTAAAAAACTCTTCGCGCAGCAGGATGGGCTGGCTCTTTCGGAACCGGATCAGCTCCGACACAAAACGGATCAGCGCGGCATGACGGTTCATTAGCCCGTGATCGAGCCACGAAAGCTCATTATCCTGGCAGTACGCATTGTTGTTGCCCTGCTGACTGCGACGCATCTCGTCTCCGGCCGGAAGCATTGGAGTACCGACCGACAGAAACAGCGTTGCAAGCATATTTCGTATCTGCCTCCGCCGCAGCGCTTCGATCGACGGAACAAGCGTTTCCCCTTCGACGCCGTAGTTATAGCTGTACTCGCCGTTATGCCCGTCGTGCCCGCCTTCACCGTTCATTTCGTTATGTTTGTGCGAATACGTCACAAGGTCATTCAGGGTGAACCCGTCGTGGCTGGTAAGAAAGTTGATACTGTGGAACGGCTTTTTACCGCCTGCATGATACAGATCAGCGCTTCCCGACAGTCGCGTCGCAAGCGCACCCGTCAGATTCGGGTCGCCCCGCCAGTAGCGTCGCACGTCGTCCCGATATCTGTCGTTCCATTCGGCCCACCGCGTCCCGGGAAAGTTCCCCACCTGGTAGGCGCCTCCTGCATCCCACGCTTCTGCAATGATTTTTGTGTCCCGGAGCATGGGGTCTTCGGCGATCCTTTCGAGCAGCGGAGGACTTTCCATAAGAGCTCCCTGCTGATCACGGGCGAGGATGGATGCCAGGTCAAATCGAAAGCCATCGACATGCATGTCTACGACCCAGTATCTGAGACAGTCGAGCACGAAGGTCCGAAGAACAGGCGCGTTACAATTCAGGGTATTTCCGCATCCCGAATAGTTTCTGTAGTACCGGGGATCGTCCTCGAGCAGATAGTACAGACGGTTGTCCAGGCCGCGAAAGCTTATGGTTGGCCCTGTTTCGTCTCCTTCTCCGGTATGGTTAAAAACGACGTCAAGGATCACTTCTATGCCGGCTTTGTGCAACTCGCGCACCATGTACTTGAACTCGCCCACCACCGCCCCGGGGGCATCGTCCGAGGCGTAGCGGGCAGCTGGCGCGAAAAACGCGATCGTGCTGTACCCCCAGTAGTTTTTCAGCGCTTCGCCGGTATCCGGGTTGTATCGTGGGTTTTCGTTCGGGTCAAACTCGTGAACCGGTAGCAGCTCCAGACTGGTAATGCCGAGTTGCTGGAAATACGGAATCATCTCGACAACGCCACGGAAGGTTCCGGGATGCTCCACACCCGAGGACGGATGGCGGGTCAAACCTCGCACGTGTGCCTCATAGATGACGCTCTCGTGCAGCGGATATTTCAGCGGGCGATCGCCCTGCCAGTCAAACTCATCGTCAACGACAATGCACTTGGGGATGTGCGCGAGATTGCTGCTTCGAGCAGGTTCGAGATCACGACGCGGGGACGTTGGGTCGTATCCGAACGAGTACCCGATCGTGTCGCTTATCGTAAGCGCCTGTGCATACGGATCGAGCAGGGCAATGTTCGGGTTGAAACGGTGCCCCGCCTCCGGATCGTACGGACCGTCAACCCGGTACAGATACAGACAACCTGCGGTGCAGCCGTGCACACGGCAATACCACACATCGCCAACCCGGTTTGTGTCCGTGTCAAACGGTATCTCGACATCCGGAACCGTGTCCTGTGGCATGAGGAAAACTAACAGAGTAACCGACTCCGCGTGCCTGCTCACCAGAGCAAACTGCACACTGTCCCCGGACGGAAATGCACCAAACTGCGCCGGTCTTCCAGGATCGACCGAGTAGACCCTGCCGGATCTACCGGTATAGCGCTGCATCATGGTGCAATGAAGCCTCGAATGGCTTCGACCGTCTCCCGGGGTTGCTCGGCGTGCACCCAGTGACCCGCATCCTGTACACAATGCATTTTTACGGCCGGCGCGAGCCGTTTCATGGCTTCACGGCCACTGGCCGTCGCGTACTGGGACCTGCCGCCGTAAATGAGCAGACACGGACGATCGACCGACGAATCGTCAGCGTAGGGCCAGTCGAGAATATGATCGTAGTCTGCGTGTATAAGGGGTACGTTTAATTTCCATCGCGCGCTTCGAGCTTCATAGCTTTTCAGGAGGAATGCACGGACAGCCTTCGCAGCGACGTACTCCGCGAGAAGCGTGTCCGCATCGGCTCGCCGATCGGGAGCCGCGTCCGCCACGGCCCGCATGCCTTCGAGAATGGACTCGTGACTCGGTTGGTAGCGCACGGGGCAGATGTCCACGATGGTAATGGTGCGAACGAGCTCGGGAAAGTCCAGTGCCAGAGCAAGAGCAACCTTGCCCCCCATGCTATGCCCGACGAGATGTACTGGCGCTACATGTTCAAGAAAGGCAGCGATCTCGGCTGCCATGACGGGATACCGCATCGACGTACCGTGGGGCGAGCTTCCATGGTTCGGCATGTCCGGAACGATTACATGATGCGAGCTACCCAGGTCGCGTGCCGGACCCAGCCAGTTGTCGCCCGATCCAAACAGTCCATGCAGAATGACGACGGTTTCACCGCTGCCAAGCTCCTGATAGTGAAGCTTCACCAGGTACCCCTCTGCCGAGACTCACCGCCTCAGCGCTTTCTGCGTTTCCGTGCCTTGGTCTCGCTCGATATACGTGCGGGTTGCGAAGCCTGCTTCTGTCGTCTGATCTGCTCTTTCAGCGCTTCGGTTTCCGCAGCATCAACGACCGGCGTTTCCGCCGCCGTGCCACTGCCCCCGTCTGCGCCGGCTACCGCCCGTGGACGTGGCTGGTCTGCCGACGCCTTCGACGAGCCCCTTGCCTGGAGCGCAAGCAGAGCAGGCGAGGCCACGAACACCGACGAATACGTACCGACAACCACACCAACCATGAGCGCGAGCGCAAAGTCCTGTATGGTGCCTGTTGCGAAAATGAATATCGCGAGTACCGCGAGCAGGGTCGTGACCGAGGTAATGAGCGTACGAGTCAGACTCTGCGAAATACTGGTGTTAATAACGTGTGCGAAACGCGTTCCCCGCATAACCAGCTCGTTTTCGCGAATTCGGTCAAAAATAACGATCGTATCGTTAAGCGAGTACCCGACCACCGTCAGCACCGCAGCGACGGTCGCTGTCGAGACTTCGATCTGGAACGCTCCGATAAAGCCGAGCAGCACGATAACATCGTGAATAATCGGAAGAATCGAACTGATTGCATACGCAAAGCGAAACCGTATCCAGACGTATCCGAGTATGAGTACAAAGGCAACCGTCGTAAGCCAGAACGCCTGCTGCGCGAGGTTCGCAGAAAACTGGGGCCCGACCAGGGCCGATTCTTCTTCGATAACCGCGCCGCTACCAAACCGCCCGCGCAGGATATCGAGCAGGGTGTTCTGCGCCGTTGCGGTAAACTCGGGATCAGACCCGTCGTCTATGACACGGATACTGAATCGCTGCTCGGCATCGGCACCGACCGACTGAACGGCCACGCCTTCGACGGAGGCAAGCGCTGATCGCACGTCCTGCAGGCTTGCTGCGGTAACCGATGGATCAATCGCGATCTGCTGACGCAGACCCGGTTGAAAGTCGACGCCCAGGTTAAAACCACCCTGGGCAACAGTGCCGCCGATACCGGCAAGAATGATCACAGCCGACACGGCCATAAAAATGAACCGTGCCTTCAGAAAATCGATTGTTCGCGTCATTTGATACCCCATCCGATACTCAGCTTGGTGCGCCCCAGCACATCAGCGGCAAAATCGTATGCCAGACGGGACACAAAGAGGGCTGTAAACATTGAAGTGACAATGCCCACCGCCAGTGTCACGGCAAAGCCCTGAATTGGCCCTGTACCGAGCTGACTCAGAAATACTGCAGCGATAAAAGTTGTCACGTTTGCATCCAGGACCGATGACAAGGCCTTGGAGAAACCGGCGGCCACACTTGCCTTTGCACTCTTGCCGAGCCTGTATTCTTCCTTGATTCGTTCAAACACGATCACGTTCGCGTCAACGGCCATACCGACGGTCAGGATAATACCCGCGATACTTGTAAGCGTGAGCGTCAGGTTAAAGACCGAAAGTATCGCGAGAATAAAAAACAGATTCAGAATCAGAATCATATCGGCGAGCAGGCCTGCTCCCTTGTAGTACAAGGCCATGAACAGCACGACGAGGCTGAATCCGAGAATAATCGCCTGCAAACCTGCCTGAATGGCGTCCTCGCCAAGAGACGCGCCGACAACCTGCTGGTTCTGCACGACAAGATCTATAGGCAGCGCCGCGGTGCGAAGCACACGGGCGAGGTCGTTCGCCTCATCGAAACTGAAACCGCCGTCGATACGAACCTGCCCCGTCGGGATCTCCTCGCGAATATTCGCATACGCGCGCACATTCCGGTCCATGACAATGGACATTGAGTTTCCGACGTTGTCTCGAGTCAGGCGACGGAACAGGTTTGCACCTTCTCCGTCGAGCACAAAGTTTACGACGGGTTGCTGCGTAATCTGATCGCGTCCTACCTGCGCTTCGGAAATAAACGCCCCGTCGAGACCAAACTCGTCGAGGTCCTCGTAGATCGCGATATAGCGGACAAATTGATCGAGCCCGTACTGGTCACGCTGTACAAACGGTCGAACCACGGTACCAGCGGGGATAAAATCGGGCGTTTCACCCGTCTCGGGCGACCACCCCGGGTTCTGCCGCTGCCAGTCGATAAGCGCTTCGGTCGCTGCGTCGTTCACGATGTGAAAATTAAGCGATCCACGCCCCTGCAGAAATGTCTCGACCCGTCCGCGGTCGTCGTCGCCCGGGATTTCGATGTTGATCAGGTTTCCTTCCTGCCGTCGTATCTGCGGCTCGGTAACGCCAAACTGGTCAATGCGATTCCTCAGGATCTCTATCGCCAGATCAACTGCATCCTCGAGCTCCGCATCGGTCGGGGTTCTCCCGAGCCGCTGGGCCAGACTGTCTTCGTCTGCGCTGACTGTCACACTCACGCCGCCGGACAGGTCCAGACCAAGCTCGATAATACGATTCCGCATCGCCCGGAGACTCTGCACGTACTCACGATGGTAGCTTTCGATCGCCTCGAACGCGCGCGCCTCGGAGGTAAAACTTGCAAGTACCTCGCGAGCGGTCCATGATTCCGGCATGTCGGCTCCGAGCGCCCGCCGGTTCGCACGAGCGAGGTCGATAACGTAGGTGAACCCTTCGGGAACGTCCGCATTCGCGTCCGCTCGAGCTGCATCTGCAAGCGCATTCAGCGCCTCGCGCGCATTACCCTGGGCGTACATCTGAATTTCAATACGGCTGCTCGCCGCAAGAGTCTGCTCTTCTTCGGACAGCAGAAAATACCACCGAACAGTCGGAGACAAAAAAACTCCGCCGACGACGACGAAGAACAGAACAATTAGAAATCTAAATCGCTTACTCATACGTAGGTCACTCCAGACGAGCGTGAGAAATCAGACAGGAACCGGCGGCCTCGGAGCTCCGATCAGGCCTCTTCCTCGTCTTCCTGAGATTCGGTTTCAGCGGCCTTGGAGGCCTTTGCCTTGGGCTTCTTTTCGAGAAGGGAGCTGACGGAGGAACGCGACATTTCGAGTTTGGTAGAATCGTCTACCTTGAGAACAACGGTATCGTCCTTGATACTTATGATTGTTCCCCGTATGCCGCCGATCGTCGTTACGCGATCGCCCTTCTTCAAAGCATCGAGCATCTTCTGCTGTTCTTTCTGCCGCTTGTTCTGCGGTCGAATGATCAGCAGGTACATGATCAGAAATACAAGCCCAAAGGTTACCAGGGTGAACATAAGCTGCCCACCGCCGGCACCAGCAGGCGCTGCCTGCAAGACCGGTACACGTTGCCACATGAATTCCATAGGTGATTATCCTTGATTGGCCAAGATTTCGATACGCTATCATAACGCCTTTTCAGGCGTCAAGTTACGCGCTTTCAGACAAGCATGACCCTGTTCACGTTTTCGGGCACGGCCGTCACACCAAACAGGCGCTTGAGTCTGTCCACGGTGACGTTTTCCAGACCGGACAGGGCTTCAAACCGTTCGCAGAAGGACCGAAGCTCCGCTTCGTCGCCCTCGTACAATGCCGAACAGAACGCCGCCCGATGCAGGCCTTCCTGGAACAGCTCGCTGGTACTCAGCCGACCATACTGCTTCCGCGCAGTACGATCAACCATTGCCGTACTTCCCTGATAGCCGATTGCGAACACAAAGTCTTCTCGTTTCATAGTACTTCCGTTCCCTGTCACAGCGTAGCGGAACACGGGAAAAATGCCAATGAACAAAAACGCCCGGCGTCTGCCGGGCGTATGCTGAACTGCCTGTGAACGTGGTCCGGCTTAGTACATGCCGCCCATGCCACCCATACCGCCCATGCCACCCGCGGCGGCACCTGCAGCGTCGTCCTTTTCTTCCGGAAGGTCAGTGATTGCGCATTCCGTTGTCAGCAGAAGGCTTGCGATGCTCGCGGCATTCTGCAGCGCGCTGCGCGTAACCTTGATCGGCTCGATGATTCCAGCCTTGACCATATCGGTCCATTCCATTTTGTCCGCGTCGAATCCGATGCCCTTCTTCTGCGACTTCGCCTTGTCTGCAACCACGGACCCGTCGAGCCCGGCGTTCGAAGCGATCTGGCGGATCGGCTCTTCGAGCGAACGCAGAACGATGCGGAAGCCAACCTTCTCGTCTTCGCTCCAGTCGGACAGATCGATCTTCTCGAGGCCGGTCGCCGCCTGAATAAGCGACAGACCACCACCCGGAATGATTCCTTCCTCGACTGCCGCGCGCGTCGCGCTGAGCGCGTCTTCTACACGGTGCTTCTTTTCCTTGAGTTCGGTTTCGGTTGCAGCGCCAACATTCACCACGGCAACACCGCCTGCGAGCTTCGCGAGACGCTCCTGAAGCTTCTCACGATCGTAGTCGCTGGTAGTATCTTCGATCTGTGCCTTGATCTGGCTGATGCGTTCCTTGATATCGGCCTGCTTGCCCGAGCCCTTGATGATGGTGGTGTTTTCCTTGTCGACCTTGATGGTCTGCGCCTGCCCAAGCTGCGTAATATCGGTGCTCTCGAGCTTGAGGCCAAGTTCTTCGGAAATAACCTGCCCACCGGTGAGGATCGCGATGTCCTCGAGCATTGCCTTGCGACGATCGCCGAATCCGGGAGCCTTGACGGCACATACGGTCAGCGCACCGCGAATGCTGTTTACAACGAGGGTGGCCAGGGCTTCGCCTTCCACGTCCTCTGCGATAATAAGAATCGGCTTGTTCTGCTGGGCTACCTTTTCGAGCACAGGCAGCATGTCCTTCATGTTCGATATCTTCTTGTCATGAATGAGAATGTAGGGGTTCTCGAGGACGGTTGTCATGGTGTCGCGGTTGGTCGCGAAATACGGTGAAAGGTATCCACGATCGAACTGCATACCTTCGACGAAATCGGTAAAGTTTTCGAGAGTCTTGGACTCTTCGACGGTAATAACGCCGTCTTTCCCGACCTTCTCCATGGCGTTGGCAATTTCCTCACCAATGGCATGGTCGTTGTTGGCGCTGATCGAAGCGACCTGCGCGATCTCTTCCTTTTCCTTGATGTCCTTGCGGACTTTTTCCATTTCCTTGATCGCTGCAGTGACGGCCTTGTCCATACCGCGCTTGATGCCCATGGGGTTGATACCCGCAGCAACGCTCTTGAGGCCTTCGCGGATCATCGAATATCCGAGAACAGTCGCTGTCGTGGTACCGTCACCGGCCACATCGTTTGTTTTGGTCGCCACTTCCTTCAGAAGCTGCGCGCCCATGTTCTCGTAGGGATCTTCGAGTTCGATCTCCTTCGCGACACTGACGCCGTCCTTGGTGACCGTCGGTGCACCAAACTTCTTGTCCAGAAGGACGTTCCGACCCTTGGGCCCAAGGGTTACCTTAACCGCACTTGAAAGCTGCTCGACTCCGCGCAGCAGCTTACGACGTGCTTCTTCATTGAATGCAAGCTGTTTCGCCATATGTACTCCCTCACTTTTATGAAAGTGGTATTGTGATGTTCTATGAATGCACCGGTAACGTAAATTACGTTACCGATCGCTGTGTAAAATACACTGAATCGTGTTTGGAATCAACATCAAATTGATGATGAATTTCTATTGATCGGTGTCTACGCTTCAGCGGGCAGGCGTATCGTGAAACACGTCCCTTCGCTGGCGACGGATTCCACGTCTATGGTGCCATTATTCGCGTCGATGTACTCTGCAACCAGCACCAGCCCGAGACCGGTGCCACTCTCTCCTCGCGTGCCCTTCCGCTGTACCTTCCGGTCTACCCGAAACAGGTGTGGAAGGTCCTCTGCGGCAACTCCGATCCCGGTATCCGTCACGGAAACGCATACCTGCCCCTGCTCGATCGCGGACCGAACGGTGACCATGCCGTGTTCCGGCGTGAATTTAATCGCGTTATTCAGGAGATTTCGCATTACCGTCGATATCATGTCGGTGTCTGCCCGGGCAACGTGCGCGCTGTCGACATCGAGCTCGAGGCGGACACGCTTCTGTTCCGCAGAGGGAAGCAGCAGATCAGCCGCTTCGCGAACGACCTCGTGCAGCACCACAGGGCCGGGAACAGGGTGCACCATGCGCTGTTGCAGCATTGCCCACTGCAGCAGGTTTTCCAGCAGCGCGACGCTCCGGCCGGCGCTTCGGTTCAGCTCGGACGCGATGCGGCGGAGGGTCTCCACGTCCAGCTCCTCCGCGCTTTCTTCGAGCAGGCGGGTCGCACCAAGAAAACCGGTAAAGGGCCCCCGCAGATCGTGAGCAATTATCGAGAAGAACCGGTCCTTCGTTGCGTTCAGCTCTGAGAGCATTTCCCGCTGTTTTTTTATTGTCAGATGCGCTTCCACACGCGCAAGAACTTCATCCTGCTGAAATGGTTTGGTAATGTAGTCCACCCCACCCGATGCAAAGCCTTCTATCTTGTCCTCGGTTGAAGCGAGCGCGCTGATAAACAGCACTGGTATGTCACTGGTACAGGAGTCTTCCTTGAGCGCCCGGCAAATCTCGAAGCCGCTGAGACCCGGCAGCATGACGTCGAGAAGAATCAGGTCGGGCTGCTCCGTCTCGACCATGGACACGACCGACCGTCCGTCCTGGGCGACAAGCACATGGTACCCCTCCCTGTCGAGGTGGTTATACAGCACACCAAGATTCGCTGAGTTGTCGTCGACGACGAGGATGCGCGCGTCGCGCAGATTATCAGTGTTCACCCGGCCCCCCTGGCAAAAGATCTGCCACCGCCTGCAGTTTGAATCCGCGGGCGAGACTCGTCAATAAATCGCAATACGCCCGGTAGTCGGGTTGTGCGTCGGCAAGCTCCTCGCAGGCGAGGAGTACCGCGCGTATGTCGCCGCGCCTGAGCGCATCCGCGATGTCTGAAACCTCTTCAGCCGAGGGCGTGTTGGCGACGTCACGCTCCTCCCCTGTTCGTGGGTCAGCCGGCGCGGGGCCCGTAAACTCTAACTGGAGCACTCTTCCTATGAGCGCGAGAATCGTATCGCGGGAATACGGTTTCTCTACAAAGCCGGCAAAGCCCATGCGAAGACATTCGTCCCGCACCTGTTCGGCCACACTGCCCGACCCCGCAATGACCGGGACGTGTCGCAACTCGCTGTCGGCCTGCAGCGACCTGAAGGCCTGAAATCCGTCTGCAACCGGCATGACGACGTCAAGAATAATCAGGTCCGGGTGGCGTTCGCGCGCCCGGTTCAGCACATCCACTCCATCAGACGCCTCGTCCACCGTAAACCCGAGCGGAACAAGCAGATCGGACAGAAGCCTGCGGTTCGCCTCGGCGTCGTCGGCGACAAGGACGTGTCTCGTACGCCCCGTGTATCCGACGACGTCCCGATACGAGGTGCCGGGATGCTGCGAGCTGTTCCTCGGCTGCGTATGTGCGGATTCCGATGAGCCGTAGGCGGTCAGCGGGAGTTCGACGAAGAACGACGAACCTTCGCCGACCCTGCTGGTGACCGATACCGCCCCGCCGAGAAACTCCGCAAGGCGCTTCACAATGGCGAGGCCCAGCCCGGTTCCCTCACCGTCCACACGGGGTTTATCGCCCTGAATAAACGGAGAAAACACCGCCTGCTGCTCGTGCTCGGGGATGCCCACCCCCGTATCGCTCACCGAGAATACGATCCGCTGACCATCGTCCGAGCGTCGCGCCGCAACGCGCACTTCCCCGGTGAGCGTGAACTTGACTGCGTTCGAGACAAGATTCGTAAGAATCTGCTGCAGTTTCTTTTCATCGGTCTCGATTATCTGGGGAAGCGCTGGATCGAGCTCCTGCTCAAGCCGCAGTCCTTTCTGTTCGGCCTGGACCTGAACCATCGCGATCAGTTCAGTCAGCAGACTGTCCACATCCACGGGTGAGTCGACGCGTTCGATACGGTCCGCCTCTATTCGGCTCAGATCGAGAACGTCGTTCAGCAGCCCGAGCAGACGGTTCCCGCTCTTCTCGATAATGCCGACAGCCTCGCGATACTCCGCTCCCAGATGCTCGTCCCTGCTGAGAATCTGCGCATACCCGAGAATTCCGTTCAGGGGTGTTCGCAGATCATGGCTCATATTTGCGAGGAAACGGCTCTTCGCGCGGTTGGCCGCGTCGGCGCTTCGTTTCGCACTGACCAGGTCCGCGTTGATCGTCTGCAACTCGTGGACGCTCTCGGCGATGTGCTGTGAGGCATCACGAAAGTTGTTTATGAGCATCTGGACTTCGCGTATGCCAGTCTGCGGCCATTCCAGAACCCCATTCGATTCGAGAATTCTCGTCGGGAGCCCGGTTGTCGTTCTGCTGAGAAGCGCGAGCGAACGCACCATGGCGACCCCGAACACGCGAGACAGAACAATGGTACCGAAGACCAGCGCGAACACCACGATCAGCGACTGAATGGAAAGGGTACTCAGCGCGGCCTGATACGGTGCCAGCGGTGCCGACAGCACAAGGGTCCAACCTGCCGCCTGCGAGAGATCGCGCACGAGAATGTAACTCGAGCTGTACCAGCGCTGTACTGCAGCGGTGTCGTGAGCATGATCCGGCACGTGTACGAACAGAGACGTATCGAGTTCCGTCATGCTCCCGTAGCGCATGTACCGCACCGGCTCGTTTGCAGTCATATCCGGATTCGTGCTCACCAGCACGCGCTCGTCGGGACCGATAATGGTTGCTTGAAGCCCCCAGGGTTCGCCGATGCCCTGCAGTTGACGCTGAATATTGTCCAGACGCAGGGTTCCGAACACGATTCCCTGTATTTCGCCGCCGTCGACCCAGGGCCGGGCAATCGAAAGACTCGGCAGAGCACCGTGCATATACACCGTGCTTGATATTCCAAGCCCCTGATCGTCGAAGGTTGCGGTCACTGCATCGAAGTCGTGCGCTGACAGCAGCCTCTCCCCCGCTGCTGCAGAGCCCGGATACATGGCCTGCACCCGATACGAGCTATCAGAAATGCGCAAACCGCTGACGTCCCCGAGAGCGTCGCTTCCGAACCGGACGAACCGGGCCAGCGACTCGTGGGTGTGGGGGTCTTCTGTCCACGAGCGGGCAACCGCATGGAGAGCCCGGGCGATTCCCTCGACCCGCTGATTCACGGTCAGTTCAAGCGCGTTCCCTATCGACACCAGTCGATCCTGCACTTCCTGTTCGGTTGCCTGCAACGCCATGCGCGACTGCAAGGTGAACACAAGAAGCGCGGGAACAACGACGAATCCTGTAATGGTATACAGAATCGCGTCGGTGATCGACACCGACACCGAGGTCCGTTCCTCTCCGTTTACAAAGTGAACGACCGGCAGTACGGACACGATTACCCCGGCGACAAGCGCGTTCACGACACCGTTGACGCCCTGCTTCAGCACCACGACCCACATGTTCGCTGCCGAGAGCTGCAACAGCTGCCCGTACACGAATACATTCACCAGAAACCCGATGCTGAGCCAGAACGCAGCGTCGACCAGAAGAATATTCCCGCCGCGGCGCTTCAGAACCAGGCCGACGAACAGAGCCTCGAGCGTGAACACTGCAATCGCGTAGGGTTGATTCCAGAGCGTCAGCGTCGGCAGGGCCACAACAGCTGCCGCGATGACGCCGGGCACAAGTCCGAACACGGACACAATGACCAGCACAGCGATGCTGCCGAACACGAGATCGACGTTAAAAAAGAGTTCTACCGTACCCAGGTTTCCGAGAATTCCAAGACCAACCAGCCCCGCGTAGGCAAGGACAGGTCTTATATACTGCAGAAGCTCGTCGCGCCCGATGGGTTTTTGCGTGATCACCCGCAGAATATACCGCCTGCGACAGCTCAGGGAAACAGGGCTTCTATCCTGCCGGCGTACAGCGTGAAGGTCTGGCCAAGGTGCGCGACGACCAGGCCTCCCTGCGCATCCACGTCTACAATTGTACCCGTGCGCAGGCCACCGTCGGGCATTCGTATATGAACCGATTCTCCTGCACCATACAGGCTCGATGACAACTCTGCCCTGACCTCACCGGCCTCCGGGTCCACATACCCGGCTACGCACGCGAGCAGACGGGAGAGCTCGAGCGAATAGCCGGCCAGGTCCTGCGCTCCGGCTTCCCGCAGACTCACAGCCTCGTGTCCGGCAGGCGATGCATGCACGTTAACCCCGAGGCCGCAATACAGTACCCCGCCCTGCCATTCGCACAGCACTCCGGCGAGCTTCCGGCTGCCCACCATGACGTCGTTGGGCCATTTCACCCGAGCCTGCACCCCGTGGGCCGCCGCGTAGGCGCGTACCGCGAGCCCGAGCCTGATTGTCGACAGCGGCCAGTCAGCAGGTCTATGAAGCACGATCGTGAGCAGAAGGGCAGCGTCTTCCGGGGTCTCCCAGCCGCGACCGTGCGTACCCCGACCCTGCATCTGCACCCCCGCCGCAACGACCGTACCGTGCGGTGCCGCAGTCGCGTCTGATCCGAGTACGCGTTCAAGAAAAACCGGATCGCGAACCACGTCCATGGTCGAAGAAACGGACGGCGCGTAGGCTACTGGAGCCGGACCCAGGGGATTTTCGATCGAAAGCAGCTCGAAATTATCGTACAATGGCGACGATCCTCCTGTGTAACTGCGAACAGGCACTTGCAGAAATCCTGAAAGCGCTGTAATTTTATACGATTATTCGGGCGTTTATACGTTTTTCATGCATCAAGCCCGTCAGGCAGGTACGAAGTTGAGAGAACGCACCCTCCGGCTCAAGGCAATTCGACGACTAATCAAGGCGCACCGCATCGACAGCCAGGAACGGCTTCTCCAGCACCTCGGTCACGAGGGCTTTGTCGTTACCCAGGCGACACTCTCGCGCGACCTGAAACTGCTGAAAGTAAGCAAGGTCTCCGAAGGCGTCGAAGGATACTATTACACGCTGCCGAGCGAAGAGCAAGAACGCGAAGTACAGCAGAACTACATACAGGATTTTATCCGCGGATACGTCAGCATGGACTTCAGCGGCAACCTCTGCGTCATTCGTACGCTGACTGGACACGCGGACAGTCTCGCCCTTGCGCTCGATTCGCTGGGCATCGAAGAGATCCTCGGAACCGTCGCGGGAGACGACACGGTGCTCGTGGTCCTCCGGGAGCATACGGGAGCCGATGGTCTGATCGCGGCGATCCGTCGTCACATTCCCGATTTTGAGGAGTAGCAGCACACCACTGCTCCTGATACACAGGATACCCGATGAAAGCAGCAATTCTCGGTTCGGGTGGTTATGTCGGTCTCGTCCTTATGAGGCTGCTCGCCGATCACCCTGACATTCACAACATCATTCCCGTTTCCTCTTCCAGTGCCGGCGTCTCGGTGGAAGATCACGACCCCGGTCTCGGGCGTTCCGCACGACAGAAAACCGCCCGTACCGGCGGAAAACTTGTCCCCCTCGAACGCGCCGCCGAGCTCGAGCCGGATGTGGTCTTTGCCGCGTTGCCGCATCTGAAAAGCGCGGATCTGTGCGCTCCGTTCTTCGAGAACTCGGTCGTCATCGATCTCAGCGCTGATTTTCGCATCCGCAGCACCGATGCCTTTGAACAGGCCTACGGGACCCCGCCACCACGACCGGACCTGCTTGCATCTGCGTGTTTCGGCCTGACCGAGTGGAACCGGTCACAGATCCGCAGCGCTCGCCTCATCGCGAATCCCGGGTGCTATCCGACCTGTACGAGCCTGCCGGTACTGCCGCTTCTTCAGGAGGGGCTCATTGAAGCGGACCTGTGGACAAACGCCCTCAGCGGTATTTCAGGAGCGGGCCGGGCAGCGAAACAGAGCATGCTCTATGTCGAACGAACCGAAAACATGAATGCATACAGCCCGGGAACGCAGCACAGACACGTCACGGAAATGAAGCAGATTTTTGCGGATTTCGCCGGGACCGCTGATACGTCGCTGTTCTTTATTCCCCACGTCGTTCCGGTACGGCAGGGCATGTTCTGCGCAACACGAGCAGTGTTGACCGCCGGGTACAGCGTCGCGGATGCCGTGGAGTGCCTGCGGAACCGCTACGCGGACGAGCCATTTGTACAGGTCCTCGGGAGCCGCATTCCGGAAACCCGCCACGTGCGGGCGACCAACCGCTGCGACATCGGAGTCCACGGCGAAGACGGATCGATCGCACTGTTCTCGACGATAGACAACCTGTACAAGGGCGCTGCCGGGCAGGCAGTACAGAACATGAACGTGCGCTTCGGCCTTGACGAGACACACGGGCTTCCCGACCAGGGAGAGTTCTGACATGAAGGAGATCACCCTGGTAAAACTCGGGGGGGCTGCAGCGGCGGACGCGGATGCGCTTGCATCGCTGGCACGCGAGCTGACCCCGGACAATGGCGTGCCGCCGGTGCTGGTACACGGTGGCGGCGCAACTGTATCGTCGTGGTCGCGCCGTCTTGGAACCGAACCACGATTCGAGAACGGAGTTCGCATGACCACCGCCGAGGAAATGGACGTCGTCGAGATGGTTCTGGCAGGCCTTGTGAATACGCAGGTCGTACGCGTCCTCTGTGCGCAGCAGCATCGCGCCGTCGGGCTCAGCCTCAGCGACTGCTGCATGGTGACGGGCATACCGGTTGCCGCTGGCGGCACGAACCGCACGGCACGCCCCGGTGCAGTACGAACCGGGTTAATTACCCACCTTGTCTCGGCCGGATACACACCGGTCGTAAACTCCGTCGGCACAATGGAGGACGGAGGCCCCTGCAACATTAACGCAGACGAGGCGGCGCTTGCCCTCGCGCGGGCGCTCGGCGCGTCGAGGCTGGTGTTTCTCTCCGATGTCCCCGGTGTCATGATCGACGGTGTCGTACAGAACCGTATGGGATCGCAGGATGTCGCGCAGGCGATCGCCGACGGTCACATTTCCGGCGGAATGATCCCCAAGGTACAGAGCGCGCTCGAAGCGACGGCACACGGAGTGGGAAACGTCATTATCGGCCGGTACGAAACAGCGGGAGACTTCACGGCTCTGGTCGCCGGGACGGCAGGAACAAGTCTGCAATCGCGGCCGCACGAAGCAGGAGAAGACATATGACCGGACACGTACAGGAAGGCAGCTACGACGGCGCCTATATCTCGAACACGAAAATCGCGCACTGTTACGCGAACAGGGCCATGGTGCTGACGGACGGACGAGGCGCTACGGTTCGCGACAGGACCGGCAGGCGCTATATCGACTTTACCGCGGGCATAGCGGTGAACATCCTCGGGCACGGACGACGAGACCTTGCCCGTATCGCCGCGCGGGAGATGCGCCGTCGCATACACGCGTCCAACCTCTTTGCGAGCGTGCCAACCGTGCAGCTCGCCGCCCACCTGGTGGCCTCAGGCCCGTTTGCCGCGTGCTTTTTCGGCAACAGCGGTTCCGAGGCGAACGAGGCTGCGCTCAAGTTTGCGCGCCTGTATGCACACCGCACGCGCGGAGCCGGGCACCACGGCATCGTGTCCTTCTCGCAGGGCTTTCACGGAAGGACCATGGGTTCGCTCTCGGCTACACACAAGGGGTCATACCGCGAGCCGTTCGAACCGCTCGTCGGCGGAGTCCGGTACCTGCCGTTCAACGACGTTTCGGCGCTTGCCGAGCTCGACGCACGAACGGCCGGGGTAATTGTCGAGCCCATACAGGGCGAAGGCGGGCTGACCGCAATGAGCAGGGAGTTCGCGTCTGTGCTCAGCGAGACGTGCCGGGAGCACGACATTGTACTGATCGCAGACGAGGTGCAAAGTGGCATGGGGCGTACCGGACGCCTCTACGGGTCGAACACGGTCGGCCTGGCGCCCGATATCGTGACACTGTCGAAACCGCTGGCCGCGGGGCTTCCGCTTTCGGCGACCCTGATACCCGAACGCATAAACGAGCTGCTGTCACCCGGCGACCACGGGTCGACCTTCGGAGGCAACCCGGTCGCATGCGCCGTCGCCCTCCGGGTCTGGCGCGAGCTGACCCGCACCGGGTTTCTAGACCGGGTTGTGCAGGCTGGAGAGCGCCTGGAGGCGGGACTGCAGTCAATCTCGGCGCAGTCACCGATTCTCGGCACACCTCGGGGTCTCGGGATGCTGCGCGGTGTCCCCGTCGAGACAGACGGAGAGCCCGCGCCGGACCTGCTTGGCCGGATTATCGAACAGGCTCGCGTGGAGGGGGTACTTATCCTCCGAAGCGGCACGAACATGATACGGCTGGCGCCGCCGCTGAATATCCGTGACAGACTGCTTACCGAGGGACTGGCCCGTCTCGAACGGGCTGTAGAACAGGTTACCAACGACTACGAGAAGGAGACACGAACACATGAGTGAAAACACAACACCGAAAACAGGCAAGAACGGTCGGGAAATCCGCAAAATAGTTCTCGCGTATTCGGGAGGGCTCGACACGAGCATCATTATTCCCTGGCTGAAAGAACACTATCCGGGCGCCGAAGTTGTCTGCGTCTGCACGAACGTCGGCCAGGCGGAAGACTGGGACGGAATGGAACAGAAGGCGCTCGCCAGCGGCGCGAGCAAGCTGTATACGCTCGACGTACAGGAAGAGTTCGTACAGGACTATCTGTGGCCAATGCTCCGCGCCGGTGCAATCTACGAGGGCAAGTACCTGCTCGGAACCAGTATTGCCCGGCCCCTGCAGGCGAAGAAGCAGGTCGAGATCGCCCTGAAAGAGAACGCCGACGCGGTCGCTCACGGGTGTACGGGCAAGGGAAACGATCAGGTGCGCTTCGAGCTGACGTACAAGGCGCTCGCACCCCATCTCGAAGTCATTGCGCCGTGGCGCATGTGGCACATCCACAGCCGCGAACAGGCAATCGATTATGCCAAAGAGCACGGCATCCCGATCGGCGACATAAGTAAGAAGAACATCTACAGCCGGGACTGGAATGTCTGGCACATGAGCCACGAAGGCGGGGAGCTCGAGGACACCTGGGTACGCCCGTCGGCCGAGATGTTCCAGCTGACGACCGACCCTCGAAACGCACCCGACGAAGAACAGGAAGTCGTCATCGATTTTGAACATGGTATGCCTGTCTCCATAGACGGCATCAGCATGAAACCCATCGAGATGCTGAATCACCTGAACGCACTCGGGGCCCGACACGGCGTCGGCCGCGCCGATCTGGTCGAGACGCGCCTCGTCGGCATGAAGAGTCGCGGAGTTTACGAGACACCAGGAGGCACCATTCTCTACACCGCTCTTCGAGAGCTCGAGATGATAACCCTCGATTTTGACACCCTCGCCATGAAAAACGAACTCGCGCTGAAATACGCGGACCTCGTCTACGCGGGCAAGTGGTTCACGCATTTCCGACACAGCATGGATGCCTACATGGAGGCTGCGTCCGAGTACGTATCAGGAAGCGTCCGCGTCGTGCTGTACAAGGGGAACGTCATGATTGCGGGTCGAAAGAGTCCCTACAGCCTCTACCTCGAAGACCTTGCGAGCTTTGGAGAAAGTGCGTACGACCACTCGGACGCCACGGGCTTCATTAACCTCTACGGGCTGTCGACCGGTGTCGCCGCAATCGTTCACGACAAGAAACTGAAGGCCGATGCCGGCCCTGCCGTCGAAATGAGGGCCATGGCGGGCTTCAGCGAAAAATAAAATCAATATGTCCATAGCCTCGATCAAAGCGGGGCTATGGGCTTGACCCGAAGCCGGTCGCCCTAGCACTGTACTACTTCGAACACGACCAACGGAGAAGAACAGTGACTGACCCACGCACCGGAAAAAACCTCAGTGAATGCACGGCATTCGCGAAACTGACCGCACAGACAGCCCCGGATATCGCACACGAACTGACTCCCGAGCGCGTCGCAGGCTACGACGTTGATGCAGGCGGCGGTCTGCGGTTCAACTACGCGGCATGCGCCGTGAATGACAGCATCATGGCCGACCTCGAAGCGCTGTGCACCGAGCAGAAACTGCCCGAGCAGTTTCAGACGCTGTACGAAGGCGCGATCATGAATGTGGGCGAAGAGCGTCTTGTGCTACACCACCTGCTCCGCGGCCGCCTTGGATCGTCGGTTTCGGTCGACGGAACCGATATCGGAGCGTTCTACCGCGAACAGACCGAGCGCGTGGCAGCCTTTGCCCGTGCCGTGCACGCGGGTGACATCGTCGGATCAACGGGAAAACAGTTCCGCACGGTGGTACAGATCGGTATCGGCGGGTCGGACCTCGGGCCACGAGCTCTTGCAATCGCCCTGCAGGGCTATGCCGCGACTCGACACGGACATCCCCGCATGCAGTTCGAGTTCATCAGCAATGTCGACCCTGACGATGCGGCCTCGGTGCTCTCGAACTTCGATCCTGAGACGACGCTCTTCGTGCTCGTTTCCAAGAGTGGCACAACGCAGGAAACCCTGGCGAACGAGCTGTTCGCCATCGAACTCATGGAACGATACGAGATCTCCGGTCTCTCACCGCGCAAACACATGGTTGCCGTGACGAGCAGGACGAGCCCGCTCGCGGCGTCGTCGGAGTATCTCGATGCTTTTTACATTGATGATTACATAGGCGGCCGTTATTCCGGTACGAGTCCGGTCGGCGGGGTCATTCTGAGCCTCGCCTTCGGGCCGGAGATTTTCGAGGAGCTGCTCTCAGGAGCGCATGAAGCCGATTCGGCTGCGACGCGACCGTTTTCTGAAAACGCAGCGATGA
>SKKC01000134.1 GCA_007121695.1 Spirochaetales bacterium
CAAGTCCGAATCGCCCGCTTTTTTCGGGATGAAACTGAACGGCCCAGATATTCTCTCGCCGAATCGCCGATGCAAAATCGAGTCCTGCGTACGTCGTTCGTGACAGAATAAACTGTTCGTGCTCTGGAACCGGATAAAACGAGTGTACAAAATAGAAACTCGCTTCCGGCGGGACCTGGGAAAACAGGGTGTGCGGCTGGACAGGCACGACCGCGTTCCAGCCCATGTGTGGAATCTTTGCCCCCGCGTCGGTCGGAAACCTGACCGCGCGCCCGGGAATCAGTCCGATACACGCCGTATCCGACTCTTCGGACTGCTCGAGCACTATCTGCGCACCAAGGCATATTCCGAGCACAAGTTTTCCCGAACCGGAAAAATCCCGGAGCATCTGGTCCAGTCCCCGGCGGCGGAGTACCTCCATCGCCGAACCTGCGTCTCCTACGCCGGGAAAAATTAGCCGGTCGCAGGTCGTGAGCTCTTCGGGATGAGCCGACACGACGTAGTCGGCCTGCAGATAACGCAGCGCCGTTTCTACACTCGTCAGGTTCCCCGCATCGTAATCGACAACCCCGGTTTTCATTGTTCTGTCTCCGTTCCGCGGACGGCATCGGCGAACCCGCCAATCCAGCCTTCTATAGTGGCTCCGGTTACCCGCATTCCGTCAAACTGTATGCGCCGTCCAGCGCGTTCAACCGATATTTCGCGAATACCAACTCCCTCGGACAGGGTCGCTATCACCAGCCGTCCGATCACGTTGAACACGATCGCTGCCTGCTCGGTGTTGAACGACACTCCACCGGAGACCGTATACGCGTCCTGATCGTCAGTCCGCTCGTGAATAGCAAGTTGCGCCGACTCGAAGGGCAAGGTCCGGATTTCGCCGGGAAGCCGCTGCCGCAACTGTGGTGTAATACGAGGCAGAAGCAGAACGAGCTCCGCCGAGGGATCAAGCGAAAACACGTCGGGCCCTGACTCAAACGCAGCAAGGCGCTGAAGCATGTCGGGGACACGCCCGTTTGAAATCATAAGCACCTGCGTTGATGGGACCGCGATCTGTGAAACTCCGGCCCGCTCCTGATAATATCGTCGCGAACCTGCCGCTGTTTCAACAGTCTGTCGACTCCACGATCGGCTGAGCGCGAGGCCGAACCGAACCCAGCCTGCGGGAAACCGGCCCTCGGCAACAGCAAAAAACGCATCGTCGGCGTCTCCGTCACCAATGGCAGCAACAACCCGATCGCTCCGGTCGAGTACATCGCCAATCTCGTCCGCTGAAACCCCGAACGCTTCGACGAGCAGTTCAAACGATGCCCGCAGAGGCCCGGGTCGAAACGAGACGTAGGCCGACGCGTCCGTCGGAAGAGAAGCTTCCGCCTGGCCGAACTCAACGAGCGGTATGCTCGCGCATCCGGCAACCCCGGCGGCCACCAGGACAAGCATGAAGCGACGACGGACGGTGATCACGGCACCTTCTCGAGGGCAACGGCTACGGTGTGTTCGCCACAGGAAACGGTCGCTGCATTATCCAGCTGTGCTTCCATGAGAACGTCGGTAGACAGGGTCTCGTTCATGAAATATTCCTGGAAATCCCGGATTGCGGGGACGACATCTTCCGGAGCCGAAAAACTGACCCGAATGCGATCGGTCACATCGAACCCCTCGCTCTTTCGAAGATTCTGCACCGCTCGTATCAGGTCGCGAATGAGTCCTTCCCTGCGCAGCTCTTCGGTTATCTCCGAATCGAGCGCGACGGTCAAACTGCCTTCGTTCAGGACTTTCAGGTTCTCTCGCTCGAGGCGCTGCACCTCGACCTTCGAAGCGTCGAGCTCGAGCGCTTCGCCTTCCACGTCCAGGTGAAGCACGCTGCCGTCGAGCAGCGAGTGTATCTCCGACCCGGAGAGTTGCCCTATGACAACCGAAGCAGCCTTGATTTTTTTCCCGAGCACGGGACCGAGCACACGAAAGTTCGGTTTCGCCTTGTAATCGACAAGGTCTTCCTCGTTATCCCGGAAGAGGACATCCTTGACGTTTATCTCTTCGCGGATAATCTCTTCCATCTCGCGGAGAATGCGTTTCTCTTCGGCGTTCCTCGTTACAAGATGTATGGCGCGCAGCGGCTGTCGGTTCTTGAGATTATGCATGCTTCGAAGCGCACGACCGAGGCTCACGGCTGTTCGCGTCGTCGCCATCTTCTTTTCCAGATCAGGATCTCGTCGGCTTTCTTCGGGGATGGGATAGTCACACAGATGTACACTCGCTGCATCATCTGTTGATCGCAGATTCTGATATATCTCCTCGGTAATGAACGGAGCGATGGGAGCGGCCACCTTCACCAGCGTCATGAGCACCGAATACAGCGTCTCGTAGGCCTGCATCTTGTCGGAGTCGTTTTCGCTGCGCCAGAAACGACGTCGTGAGCGTCTGATGTACCAGTTGTTCAGCAGATCGATGAAGGACACGATGGGTTCACAGGCACGCTGCAGTTCGTAGCTGTCAAGGGCATCCGCTACACTCGCGGCGAGGGTCTCCGCCTCGCTCAGGATCCACCGGTCAAGCGGATTCGCCGGATCTTCCGGGGCATGCGTCGGCTCGGCAGCGTCTATGTTTGCGTAGGTAACGAAGAAACTGTAGGCATTCCACAGCGGAATAATGATCCCTTTCAGAACGTCCTTGACCGAATCGTCGGAAAACTTCAGGTCCTCGGCCCTGACGACCGGTGAGTTCATGAGACTGACGCGAAGCGCGTCGGCGCCGTATGTGTTCACGATCTCCATAGGATCCGTGTAGTTCCTGAGGCTCTTGCTCATTTTTTTGCCGTCTGCCGCGAGAACCAGTCCGTTCACAACGACGTTCTGGAAGGCAGGCTTGTCGAAGAGCGCGGCGGCCAGAACGGTCAGGGTATAGAACCAGCCACGGGTCTGATCGAGCCCTTCGGCAATGAAGTTGGCAGGGAAGTTCTTCTCGAACCACTCCTTGTTCTCGAAGGGATAATGACTCTGCGCGTAGGGCATCGCGCCGCTCTCGAACCAGCAGTCCAGCACCTGCGGCACCCGACGCATGGTACCCTGCCCCTCGGGTGCCGGCCACGTCAGCTCGTCGACAAAGTGCTTGTGCAGATCAGGCACAGGCTTGCCGACTTTCCGTTCCAGCTCTTCGCGACTTGCAATGACCTCGACATGATCGCCTGCATCGGCCTTCCAGACAGGAATGGGATTGCCCCAGAACCGGTTACGGCTGATAGCCCACTCGCGAGCTCCTTCCAGCCACTTTCCGAATCGACCGTCCCGCAAGTGGTCAGGAACCCAGTGTATCGTACCGTTCGCAGCGAGCATTTTCTGTTTGATCTTTTCGACGTCCACAAACCAGCTCGAGACGGCCCGGTAAATAAGCGGTGCGCCAGTGCGATAGCAGAAGGGATAGGGGTGCACGTAATTGTCACGCTTCACAAGTTTCCCTTCGTCCTTGAGCCTGCGAATAATGTCCTTGTCGGCATCTTTCACGAAGAGACCCTGGTATTCGGGCACTTCGCCGGTAAATCGGCATTCATCGTCTATCGGAAGAACAATGGGCAGCCCCGTGTGTTTCAGGACGTTATAGTCGTCCTCGCCGAACCCGGGAGCGATGTGTACTATACCTGACCCGTCCTCGACGGTAACGAAGTCCGCGGTGTGTACCTTGAAGGCACCTTCCGATGCCAGGTCGGCAAAGTACGGAAACAGGGGTTTGTAGGGACGTCCCGCAAGGTCTGCCCCCTGCATGCGACCGACAACCGTGTACTCCGATTCATCGCGGTAATACTTCGACAGAAGCGTCTCGGCCAGAATGTAGTGGTCGGCACCGTCTTTCACCTTTACATAGGTAATCTCCGCCCCGACAGCAAGACCAAGATTACTGGGAAGCGTCCATGGCGTCGTGGTCCACGCAAGAAAGTAGGTCCCGGGCTCGTCGGCTGCCTCGAAGCGCACCGTTACTGCAGGATCGGTAACCTCATGATATCCACCGAGGTTGACCTCGAAGTTCGACAGAGGGGTCGCGAGTTTCGGGCTATAGGGCAGAATGTAATACCCCTCATACACGAGGCCCTGTTCCCAGAGTCTGTGGAAGACCCACCAGATGCTTTCCATGTAGTCCGGATCCATGGTCTTGTAGTCGTTCTGGAAATCGACCCATCGCCCCAGTCGGGTAACGATCCGTTCCCATTCACCCGTGAAGCGCAACACTATCGAGCGGCACTGCTCGTTGAACTGTGCGACACCATAGTTCTCGATTTCATACTTTCCGGAAATACCGAGTTCCTTCTCCATTTCGTACTCAACCGGAAGGCCATGGCAGTCCCACCCGAACCGACGTTCAACACGCCGTCCCTTCATGGTCTGGTACCTGGGAATCACGTCCTTAATGGTGCCCGGCACGAAATGGCCGAAGTGAGGTAGTCCGGTGGCGAACGGAGGGCCATCGTAGAACACGAACTCGTCTGCAGTCTCGCGTTCAGCAAGTGATTTCTCGAAGATGGATTCTTTTTTCCAGAAATCGAGGATGCGAGTTTCCATTTCGGGAAAACTCACTTTCGGATCGACCGGCGTATACAAAGGATTGCCCCCTTCACCTGTATGACATGGTTTCGAATGATGGATTCTAGGAGTGAGGTATTGCCCTGTCAACCACAGGCGTTTGACAGAAGCCCGACTCCATGGCACAAGGTACTCACTATGAGATCACTTCGTGAACTGATGACCCGCATACGCAACGGAGAAGCCCAGGCCGCCTACCTGGAACAGACCGGGCAGCACGATGTCGACACCGAAACCCGCCGCATGCTCTCCCTGGTGTCTGGCTTCGCGAAAACGGCCGATCCGGACCGCGATTCGTGTATGCTTTCGGCTCCGGGGCGAACGGAGCTCGCCGGAAACCACACCGATCATAATCGCGGGCGTGTACTTGCTGCAGCGTGCAGTCTCGACACGCTCGGTGTTCTGAGTCCGAGAAGCGATGGCGTAATCCGCATACACAGTGCCGGCTACGATCAGGTAATCAGCGTCGACACTCAGGACCGTTCGATGCACCCCGACGAACAAGGCAGCTCGGAAGCGCTTGTACGAGGCGTAGTCGCGTACTTCGCCGACCGGCGGTACGGCGTCGGAGGGTTTGAAGCGGCTGTTCACAGCACGGTGCTCCCGGGTAGCGGTCTGTCGAGTTCGGCATCCTTCGAAGTGTTCGTCGCGGCTGCGCTGAATACCCTCTACAACGGATCCCGCGTAGAAACAATCGAAATAGCACGCGCCGGGCAGTACGCCGAGAATACCTACTTCGGCAAGCCGTGTGGCCTCATGGATCAGATCGCCTGCGCTCACGGCGGCATCGTGGCGATTGACTTCGCCACCGACACACCGACAATCGACTCGGTAGACGCCGATTTCACGGCGGCAGGGTACACTCTCTACGTTATCGACACTGGTGGAGATCACGCCAGCCTGACAGACGATTACGCGGCGGTGCCTGCGGAAATGAAGTCAGTTGCCTCAGCGCTCGGTCACGAAACCCTCGGCGACCTGGATCCCGGGCGCTTTTTTTCGGCGATCCCTGAACTGAGAAACCACTGCTCGGACCGGGAACTGCTTCGTGCCATGCATTTCTACCAGGAGAACGACCGCGTGAACGAAATGCTCGCGGCGCTTCGAGACAGTGATATGAACACCTACCTTTCTCTGGTACGGGAAAGCGGCATCTCCAGTGCGATGCTTCTGCAGAACTACTTCAGTCCGCGCCGGCCGGAAAAGCAGGCTGTCAGTCTCGCCTGCGCGCATGCCTCCGACTTCATGCGTCGCCGTGCGTGTACAGGGGCGGTGCGTGTGCACGGCGGTGGATTCGCGGGCACCATACAGGCCTATGTTCCCTTGACATACGCGGCAGAGTTTCGAGCCCATATGGAGTCGCTGTTCGGTCCGGGTTCGGTGATACAACTGCATATTCGTTCGGCTGGCCCTCTCGCGTTCAGTTGAAACTGTCCCCCGGGTCATACTACGCTGTGCCTGTTATGCATGTATCAGACTTACAGACGATCCGGTATTCATATAGTCCCAAGCTTCCTCCGGCCATCGCGGGAGCCGTCAACTCGATAGAGGTCTCGAAAGGCGGACCAACGGAGTCGGTTGCCGATCAGGCAGCTCTGAAGGACGTGTTCGAACACACCTATGGCCAGCCGGTTGTTGAACTGGTCGCTGGCTCTACCGAACACGATGCTCCGAAGCGAACCGTCGGCGTTATCCTCTCTGGCGGCCAGGCACCCGGCGGTCACAACGTTATCGCCGGACTGTTTGACGCTCTCAAAGCAGCACACCCCGGTTCTACGCTGCTCGGTTTCCGTGGTGGCCCGAGCGGACTTCTGAACAACGATGCAATCGAGATTACCGCCGATCATATGGACAGGTACCGGAACACCGGCGGGTTTGACATTATCGGTTCCGGACGTACGAAGATCGAAAGCGCAGACGATTTTGCCCAGTCGGCGAAAGTCTGTCGGGAACTGAAACTCGACGGCCTTATCGTCATTGGTGGCGACGATTCAAACACGAATGCGGCGCTCCTTGCTGAATACTTTCGCGCCGAAGGCGTTACAACAAACGTTATTGGCGTACCAAAAACCATAGACGGAGACCTCAGGAACGAACACATCGAGGCGAGTTTCGGTTTCGATACGGCCACAAAAACATACAGCGAACTTATCGGCAACATCGGTCGCGATGCAGCGAGCGCCCGGAAGTACTGGCACTTCATCCGTCTCATGGGGCGAAGCGCGAGTCATATTGCGCTCGAGTGCGCGCTGCAGACGCACCCGAACGTGTGCATCGTGTCCGAGGAAGTGGAGGCAAAAGCGAGTACGCTCAACGATGTGGTCGATCAGATCTGCGAATCAGTACGCCTGCGCGCCGCAAAGGGCATGAATTTCGGCATTGTCCTGATTCCCGAGGGACTTATCGAGTTCATTCCCGAAATCAAGAAACTCATCGCGAACCTGAACGATCTGCTTGCACACGAATCAGACGCTTTTTCGCGGCTTCAGTCGGACGCCGAGCGGATCGAGTTCGTCTCAGGCCACCTGCAGGGTGACCTTGCGGATACATTCACATCGCTCCCGGAGAGCATACAGGCACAGTTACTCGACGATCGCGATCCACACGGAAACGTGCAGGTCTCTCGAATCGAAACGGAAAAGATGCTCATAGAGATGGTGGAGGCGCACCTGAAACAGGACGCTGAACAGGGGAATTACTCCGGAAAGTTCAGTGGACTCGCCCACTTTTTCGGATACGAGGGACGATGTGCGTTTCCTTCAAACTTCGATGCCGACTACTGCTACAGCCTCGGCTATACCGCCTTCCTGCTTCTCTCCTCGGGGTTAACGGGGTACATCGCGAGCATTCGCAACATATCCCGCCCCGCCACCGAATGGACGGCAGGCGGTATTCCCCTCACCATGCTCATGAACATGGAACAGCGACACGGCTCGAAAAAACCGGTTATCCGCAAGGCTCTTGTTGAGCTCGATGGTGCCCCCTTCCGCGAGTTCGCATCAAAACGGGATGCGTGGAAGGTCGAAACGGAGTTTTCGTCACCAGGGGCGATACAGTACTTCGGGCCGCCTGAGGTCTGTGATCAGCCGACGCTGACGCTGAAACTCGAACGGGCGTGAGCGATCCCGTGTCACTCGTGACGGCCGAAGCGGCCATTGCTGTACGCGATTCTGCAACACTCGGTGAAGGGTCCTTGTGGGATGCAGACAGACGTGTCCTGTACTGGGTCGATATCGCTGCGCGCACGCTCCATACCTTCGATCCGGCCACCGGCGAAAACACCAGCGTATCGACCACCGAGCAGGTGACAACCGTTGTTCCAGTAACGGACAACGAAGTTCTCGCAGGCATGGAGACCTGTGTCGCCCGTCTGAATCCGACAACCGGCGAAGTATACGAACGCTATCCTCTGGAGCATGACATTCCCGAGAACCGCTGCAACGACGGTAAATGCGATCCGCAGGGCAGGTTCTGGATTGGGACCATGAGTACGGTCAAGCGAAGCGGAACCGCGTCGGTGTACCGGATGAACCACGATTACACGATAGAACGGGTATTCGGCGGCGTAACCACCTCAAACGGAATCGTATGGAATGCAGACCAGACCCGAATGTACTACATCGATACGCCAACGCGGCGCATTGATTCCTTCGCCTACGACGCGGAGTCGGGCGCAGTCGATCAGCGGGAAACCCTGGTGGAAGTGCCCGAAGAGCTTGGAAAACCCGACGGAATGTCCATAGACAGCGAAGGACGTCTGTGGGTGGCCATGTTTTACGGCGCCTGCGTAACCGTATGGGACAGTCAGACGGGTGCGTTTCTGGAAAAAATAGATGTGCCGGCAAAAAACGTTACGAGCGTGGCGTTCGGCGGTGACACAATGAACACCCTGTACGTGACCACGGCGACCGTCGGAATGTCAGACGCAGACCGCGAGCGATACCCCGACGCCGGCTGCCTGTTCAGCTTCGAAACCACGGTTACGGGAACCGCGCCGCATCGATTCGGAGCCTAGTTGTAATCGGCGAGAACCCGTTCTATTGCATCGACAATGTCGATCAGCCCACGGGTATCCTGAGCACAGTAGTCCAGTAACTGCGTACGCAGCTCTCCCCGGTTAATACTGGTGCTGTAATTCAGCGATTCGTCCCGGCCAAGCAGATCCGTAGCGTACTCGTACTGCCACCTCAGACTCGCTTCC
>SKKC01000187.1 GCA_007121695.1 Spirochaetales bacterium
GAATCTGTCGACGACGAGCATTCCTGACCCGCTGTACGGGGTTGAGCGAGTGGCAGCGGCGGGACTGGCTCCAGTTACACTGGACGCCTGAGCACCGAAATCGCAGGAACAGGCGGGTAACTCCCTGGTATGCAGCAGCTTAGGAGCTTTTTAACACCAGGGTGGCGGACAGTAAAGACGGCTTGACACTGCAGGCCAATACATAATTGTATGAACTACTAATCCGCTACGCACTCCGTCATAGAATGTTTCCTGACGAGGAAGTGCGTACTCACACTCCCTCAAAGGATATCTATGTCAGAAATCATGTTCTCCGATCTCGGTCTCAGCCGGGATATTCTGTCTTCGGTCAAGGCCTGCGGATACGACTCGCCAACTGAAGTTCAGTCCCGTACCATCCCCTTCCTGCTTTCGGGCAGGGACATACTGGCCACCGCACAGACCGGTGGCGGCAAGACTGCGTCGTTTGTATTGCCGATACTTCACAAATTGTCAGGCGATTCGAAATCCGTCCCGGCGTCCCGCGCTCACGGACGGGGCGATCGCCGACAGGCGCGGCCGCGTGCGCTGATTATTGCGCCGACCCGCGAACTCGCCGAGCAGATTCACACGAGCGTCGTGACCTATGGGCGTCATTCCCGGGTGAACGCCACCGTTGTGTTTGGTGGCGCATCGAAACACATTCAGGCACGGGAACTCTCGAGACAACCCGACCTGTTGATCGCGACACCGGGCCGTCTGCTTGATTTTATACAGGATAGCGCCATAGATCTTTCAGATGTTCGGTATCTCGTACTCGACGAAGCTGACCGCATGCTCGACATGGGTTTTCTGCCGGATGTGCGACGAATCTCTGATATGACCGCGCAGGACCGGCAGACGGTTCTGTTTTCCGCTACCATGCCAGCGGAGATAGAGCGCCTCGCCGCACGGATTCAGAAGAACCCGGAACGAGTGCAGTGTCAGTCCGGTGATCTCACGGTGCGCGGCATCGAACAGAGCGTTCTCTTTGTAGAATCAACGTCGAAAATTACCCTGCTGAAGAAACTCATCGAAGATCGCGGCATGTTCCGCGTTCTGGTGTTCACGCGTACGAAGCATAAAGCGGCTCGACTCGCGAAAATGCTCACGAAAGAGGGTGTCAAAAGCGATTCCATTCATGGTGACCGAACGCAGTCCCAGCGGAAACGGGCGCTCGAAGGATTTCGTTCCGGGAAGGTGCATGTGCTGACGGCGACTGACGTTGCTGCCCGGGGACTCGACGTCGACGACATATCTCACGTCATCAATCTCGAAATGCCCGCGGTCGCGGAAGCAGAGACCTACGTACATCGCATTGGACGTACCGGGCGTGCCGGAGCGGCAGGTTCGGCGATTTCGCTCTGCTCGCCTGAAGAAGTACCATCGCTTCGTGCGGTCGAAAAACTGACCGGCGTGAGGATATCGGTTGATTCGGATCATCCCTACCATGTGGATCCACCGGCGGAACGAAACGGCGGCGGATCCGCCGCTCGCGGGCGACAGCGCAACGGCGCTGGCCGACCCGGGCCCCAGCAGGGGCGCAGTGCCAGGAACAGTCGTCCGAACGGGCGGCGACGATCGTCGACATCGACATCCCGCGGGCGTGCGTAAGCACGCCCTGGCGTTTTCCGTTTTTTTTGTTCCTTTTGCCAGTTTCAATGAATTATCCGAAAAAAACTGCTATAGTATGTGAAAACAGGGATAAACCCGGAAGTTAGCGAAAGGAGGATCGTACGAAATGAAACGATCAACTATGTTTGGTGTGATAGTGTTAGGGGTACTTTTCGTCGCAGCGTGCGCAAGTCCGCCACCGCCGCCGCCAGCTGAACCCGAGCCGCAGCAGCCTTCTGCCATGCAGAATCTGCCTTCGTTTTACGTGAACCCGCCTGTAGCAGAGGATGCGATATACGGTGTGGGGACCGCTCGCCTTTCAAGTCTTGATCAGTCCCGGCGGACTGCGCTTGCTCGTGCACGCGACGACATCGCATTCCAGATGAACGCGACCATAGAAGCAGCCATGATCGACTATTTCCAGGAAGCAGGTGCAGACGGAAACACGCAGGTCGTGAACTTCGTCGAGAACGTTTCCCGCCAGGTCACGCAGACCACCCTGCAAGGGACCCGAACCGAAGAAGTATTCATTGGCGACGACGGGACAGTGTTTGCGCTGCTCAGCTACCCGATCGGTGGCTTTACCGAAGCAGCAGCAGAAGCCTTCTCCCGTAACCAGGATGCGGCTTTTGCGCAGTTCCAGGCGGATCAGGCTCTCCAGGCTCTGGATCGTCAGCTTCAGAACAACCCCCCGCAGGGCGGATCGCAGAACTAGGGACCTGGATACCTTGTTTCAGGCAGAGAAACCGACGTCCGCCTCGTGAAATGGGGCGGATTCGGTTTCGTCTGCAGAACGTAAACAGGAAATACATATGAAATTTCTGGCACGTGGTGTGGTTGCTGCGTTCGTGATGTTCTGTGCGCTACCTGCTTTCTCGCAGGCGGTTGGCAGTCTCGACTTTTTCGACGGTGAAGTACAGATTTCCCGGGCGAATCAGGTTATTGATGCCTGGACGCTGGGTTTTGGCGAGGCATTGTTCGAGGGTGAAGTCGTTGAGACCGGGCCAACCGGTTCTGCCGAGTTTACCTTCGCCGAAGCTGTTGGCGCGACAATGGTCATACGCTCCAATACCGCCTATACCGTAACGGTACGGAACGGTTCGGCGGCGGGAAGCGAAACCGAAGCGGGGGTGGATCTGCTCTTCGGGCGCGTACGTGTTGTGACCGACGGGCTTCGTACCAACCGATCTCTGAACGTGCGTTCGGGTGCTGTGGTCGCAGGCGTGCGCGGCACCGAGTTCGACGTCATGACGTCGCCAGATGGAGCGGTGCTGGTCGGTACGCGATCCGGTGTTGTGTCGACGAGCACACCGCGGGGCGAACAGCGGGTAGAACCCGGTACCGTCGTCGAGGTGCTTTCATCTGGTGTCATGAGTTCGGTCAGCATTCCCGTTGAACGAATGGATGACTATTTCGACATCTGGCTCGAACTTCGTACGCAGGCATTCTCTGCAAATCCCGTTCTGTTCGTACAGCCGTACCTCGAACGCTTTGATCGTTTGTACAACTCGTTTGTGTCATCTGCACAACGGCTGGCTCCGTTTCAGGAACGCCTTGAACAGGCAGCGTTTCGATCCGATCTCAGCGCCTCCGACGCCGTCAACCTCAGAACACAGGCAGCAACTGTCGTTATAGGGTCACGCGGCAGTCTTGCACAGTTTGAAGAAACCTACTTTACGCTTGTTCAGCTGGTCGGACTCATGTCGGATAGCGATAAGAGTGCATTACCACAGAATTATCGTCGTCTCCTTGATCGTTTCCAGCGTGAGCGCAATAATGCACTGCAGGCCGTAGCGCAGACGCGGTACATACTCGGGCTTTACGACATGGTGGATTTCGATGTTCTGCCGGGAGGCTCTACGCGACAGGGCTTGTGAGGTGCAGACGACAGGAACGAAGGAGTCAGTATGATAGTACGTGTGAAGTCCACAGTTTTTGCCACGACGCTTCTGGTGGTGCTGCTGATCGTATCCGGGTGTGCAACGAGAACAGTCACCCGAACGGGACTCGATGAGCAGATAGACCTCAGTGGACGCTGGAACGACACCGACAGTCGCATTGTTGCCCGGGACATGGTCGACGACGCGCTAAACCGCCCCTGGCTCAGAAATTTTCAGCAGGCGCAATCGCGGGCACCCGTGGTGCTTGTTGGAGACGTGCGAAACCGCAGCTCCGAACACATACAGACCGATATCTTTATTCGCAATATAGAACGTGAGCTCATTAACAGCGGGCAGGTTCGTTTTGTAGCGGGCGATGCAGCGCGTGAAGCCATACGCGCCGAGCGGCTCGATCAGCAGACGCAGGCCCGTCCCGAGACGGTTGCACGCCTGGGTGCCGAGACCGGTGCGGACTTCATGATGTATGGAGCTGTTGATTCGATCACTGACGCGATCGAGGGGCAGCGTGTTGTCACCTACCAGGTGGATCTGCAACTGGTGGATATGCAAAGCAACGAGATCGTCTGGTTGAACACCATTGAGATCCGGAAACTGATCGCACAGCCTCGTGCGCGGTGGTAGCCATCGTGCGTGTGCGGTATTGCCTGCTCGGGTTGACAGTCTTTTTTGTGTCTCTCGGCTGCACGACAACGCGAAACACGCTCTTTCTTGAAATTGACACGGCCGCTCAGCGGGGTGATTTCGATACTGCTCTGGTACTCATGGAACAGAACGAACGCACCCTGTTTTCCGACAGGGACGGTGTGCTGTTACATCTTGATCGCGGAATGCTGTTGCACTTCGCCGGCAGGCACAGGGAAAGCGTCCTCGAGCTGCAGGAAGCAGAGCGGCTCATAGAAGAATACTTTACCCTGCAACTGCGGCAGGCTGCGGTAAGTCTTTTACTCAACGACACAGCAATGAACTACGCTGGCGAGGACTTCGAGGACATATATCTGAATGTGTTCAACGCGCTGAACTTTCTCGCGTTGAATGATCCCGAGGCGGCCTTTGTCGAGGTCCGACGAATCGATAACAAGCTCAATCTGCTCGAGACCAAGTACCGCTCGCTCGCTGCCGGTTTCGCCGCAGCAGATGGCTTTGACGCGCCACAACCGACTCCCGGGGAAACGAGATTCTACAACAGCGCACTTGCGCGATATCTGGCCCTGGTGATTTACCGGAGCGAAGGCAATGTTGACAGCGCCCGCATCAGTTTCGAGCAGATGGAAAACGCCTTCGCCGAGCAGCCATCCCTGTATCCGCACCCAAACCCGATCGCGCGTAAAAGCATCGAACCGACTGACGGGATCCCGCTGAGTGTTCTCGCCTTCTCGGGGCGGTCGCCTATAAAGCGAGCGTCTACACTCCGGATACGCACTGAGCGGAATCGGGTCATCGTAATTGTCAGTCAGGAAGATGACATGGGTCTGATTCCAAGCGCGTACCTGAGCTTCGAGTTTCCGGTCGAAGCCGGTTACAATTTTCGTTTCGAGTTACCTCGAATGGAACTGCGGGGATCCGAAGTGACGCGTATACGGGTGCTTGCCGACGGACGCGAACTGGGGGAGGCGCAGTTGCTCGAGGACATGCAGCGCATCGCATACGAGACCTTTCAGGTGTCCCGCCCCATCGTCTTCGTCCGGTCAGTGGTTCGGGCGACGCTGAAGGGAATTGCCGGACAGCGCGCGGGACGGGCCATGGAAGAGGCCGGTGCTGCGAGCGGATCGGCCATAGGATGGCTTGCGGGTGCGATTGGCGCCATTGCGACTGATATCGCGCTGGACCAGAGTGAGCAGGCCGATTTACGAATCTCCCGATTCTTTCCTGCGTTTGCTCACGCGGGGGAGTGGGTGCTGGACCCCGGAACCTACCGGATCGAGATAGAATACCTTGGTCCCCGAGGTCTTCTCTGGCGCGATGATCTCGGGAACATCGATGTGAGACCCGGTTCACCGAATCTTGTGTCATCTTTTTTTAACGGATAGTCAGGAGCGTTTACATGAAAAAACTGTTGTGTCTGGCCACGCTAATTGCAGCTGCACTCATTGGATGTGCTACCGGAGGTGAACCATCCCAGCCTCGTCAGGACATGCCCGAGTGGTTCCTGAACCCGGCAAACGTCTATCCTCAGGAACGCTACATGGCAGCAGTGGGGAGCGGACGCGATAGACGCGACGCTGAACAGCAGGCGCTTGCCGCGCTGTCGCAGGCCTTTGAAGTGGAGATTCGCGTCGATGAAACCTCCCGGGAGAGATATCGGGAGCTCATGACGGACTCCGGCACATTCACGGAGTCGGAAATCGATCTCACGCAGATCCGGGACGTCCGGTCGGCCCAGACGCTTCTGAACGTACAGTTTGGTGATGCATTTCTCGAACCCGCGACCAATCGGGTGCACATCGTGGCGTATCTCGAACGCCTCGCCACCGGGCGACTGTATGTAGACCTGATCAACAGGAACGAATCGCTTGTATCCGAGTATCTCTCGGAGTCAGACCAGTCCTCTGATCCCTTGCGGCAATACGCATTTCTCTCTGCGGCCGAGGCCGTTGCCGCCAATAACGACACGCTCCGCGACCAGCTTCGCATTATCTCACCTCCGCTCAGCGCAACGCTTCCGGCCGGAAACAGCCGTAGCGCAATCGTTTCCCGGCGGTCAGACGCAGCCGAGTCACTGCCGGTTTCCATACGCGTCGCTGGCGACACAGATAACCGAATTACTCCTATTCTCAGGCGAGCGGTGGCCGCCGAACGTTTTCCCATCGTTGACTCAGGTGCAGTCCTGGCCATCGAAGGAGCGTTTGAACTTGAAGAGATTGATCTGAACCCGGACTTCGAGACTGTGGCATGGGCTTTCAGCGCGACCTTCGGGCGGGAAACCGGCGCCCGCCTACTGAGTTACAGCGACCAGGGACGGTCGTCCGGCATCACGGTCGAGCGCGCACGCGCGCTGGCGTACGAGGACATGGCCGTATCGGTAGAACAGGGCTTTGCACGCGATCTCCGTCGTTTCCTGAACGAACTGGTCCTCGGCTCGAATTAGGTGTTGCGTGATCTCAGGGACCTTCAACCGCAATGGCAAGGCTGTGAAACGTTCGTCCGTTCGGACTCATATACCGGGCAAGAACAAGAAATCCCGTCAGCTCAGCCGATGCATCCTGGGCGACGGTCGTAAGAGTCTCGGTCGATCGTGCCCGGGTTCTGCTTTCGTCGAGCAGGCGCACCGTGGCATTCGTTTGAAGCAGTATATCGACCAGTGCCCGTTCGTCGGCAGCAGCGAAGCTCTCGGTCATGCTCCTGCGACGCTGGGCCGCGCCAACACCAACAATGTAGCCCGGTATGACCGGAGGTTGTGTGACCCACGCAGGTTCGGATCGCGAACCGGACGAACCTGGCGCAGGTTGAACGGCTCCCGAAAGCGCCTGGTTTCCCAACACGGTTACACGCGTTCCGTCGTGCGTCTGCTCGCGCCCGATCACCTCAAGCGAATCAACGAGTCCGGCGGCTCGGGCCTCGTCCCACTGAGTGGAAACCGCGTCGACCGAGCCTGTCCTGCGCCCGTCTGTCTGCGACACGTACTGATACACGGCTGTCAGATGTTCGAAGCGCACGATCTGTTCGGCGGCATTCTGAAGCGCTGCCGCTACTTCCTGCTCCCGATCGAGCAAGCGGTTCGCAAACCCGATAAACACCGGGCGACCGTCCTGCGGCCACGAATCGAGGGTATTTCGCGGTACATCGGGCGTTGGCGTAGAGTCAGCGACACCTGGAGCACTATCCGAGGCAACCGGCGCGCTGTCGATGCTGACGCAACCCGCAAGCGCGTACACCGCTACACACACAAGCATACTCAACCACGTTTTCATTATGTCCACAGTATAGGGGGGATTTGACATGATTGTCATGAGACGCTTCAACCGCATTCTGGCATGCCTGTTCCTGGTGACCGTACTGCTGCCAGTCGGAGCAGTCGACGTGCAGACGAGCATACTCGCCGTTGCGCGGGACTATCAGGGCGCGGGCTATTGTATTGGAGGAATCACGTTACCCTGTTTCGACTGCAGCGGGTTTGTACAACGCGTGTTCCGACCGGTTGTTCCTGATCTCCCGCGTATCTCGCGGGATCAGGCCCGATTCGGTACTGCTATAGACCGTTCAGAGTTGCGCGCGGGGGATCTTGTGTTTTTTGCAACAGGCGCCACACCGGGGGTCATTACGCACGTTGCCATCTACATGGGCCAGGACTCGATTATTCACGCGATATCCAACGGTCCGAACCGCGGCGTAAACATAACCCCTTTAAGCGGGGGCTACTGGGAGCGTCGATTTGCAGGTGCCCGACGCATCCTTCCCCAGGCCGTAGCCGATACCTCGGTGACCGAACAGCAGGCGATCGAGTTTGCACGAGGGACCTTCGTCGGAGATCTCCGAAACGGCGAGCCGCACGGGCAGGGTACCATGGTCATGCGAAACGGCGACCGGTACGAAGGACAGTTCGCCAACGGGCTGTTTGAAGGTCGGGGCGTCTATGTATGGCAGAACGGAGACCGTTTCGAGGGGAGCTTTCGGGCCGGAGAGATGCACGGAAGCGGACGATTCACGCTTGCCAGTGGTCAGGTGACGACCGGTGAATGGGATATGGGCCGATACCAGGCGCCACCGGCACCTCCAGCGGCGACCGCGGAGCAACCCCGCCCAGCGGCAGAGCCCGTTACGCGACAGACCTACATGCGACAACATCAGTCACCATGGGACGACTGGGAAGGCGTTGTCGAAGGTGACTTCGCGCTCTGGCAGCAGCAGCAGGATGAAGCGTTCGACGACTTCATGCAGCGGCGTCAGACAGTCCCCGATTCACAGTGGTAAGCGGATCGGGGTGTGTTCTGTCATGATCCGGTAAGTCGAAGTCTCGCCCGTCCATGTTCGCGCAGGTGATCCAGACCCCAGACCGCAATGCTCGACGCGAATGCGATTGTGCCGAGCTTCCCCCCGGCTCCATCGAAAAACGGGGTGGCATGGAGAAAGACAATTCCCGTCACAAGACCTGCGATTGCTACGTGGACCGGCGTGGGGAGGCGTTCGGGGGAACTCATGCCCGTGAACGACGAGCAGAATGCGACGACCGCAAACAGATTTCCCGCATCCGGGCCGTGGACCAGGGGC
>SKKC01000145.1 GCA_007121695.1 Spirochaetales bacterium
CCTCGGAGTGGCTGCCGGGTTCAGGATAAACGATCACGTATACAACGTACCATTCGCAGTCGAGGAACCATCGGTTATCGCCGCTGCCACCTACTCGGCATCCGTTATCGGACGGAACGGCGGGTTCACGACCGCGGTCGACGAGTCTGTCATGACCGCCGAGGTCTACGTCGAGACGGCCAATGATCCGGCGCCTCGCACCACAGAAGCGCTCGAAGCAGCGGTCGACGAGGCGCTACGGGAACCGCTGTCGGGAATGACCAGGCGCGGCGGCGGCTTTCGAGGTCTCGACATCGATCGCATAGATGGACATCTGCTCGCGGTGAGGCTCCATGTTGACACGTGTGACGCAATGGGAGCCAACATTCTCAATACCTGCGCCGAACGCGTCCGCCCGCTGGTAGAGCAGACTCTCGGTGGAGAGGCGGTAATGGCAATTCTGTCAAATGCAGCCGACAGGCGCGTCACGAAGGCCTCGTTCAGCATCCCCGTCGACGCCTGCGCGCGCGGAGGCCGGTCGGGACTCGAGGTTGCACAGCGCATCGTCACGGCGAATCACATCGCGACAATCGACCTGCATCGTGCGGTTACGCACAACAAGGGAATCATGAACGGTATCTCAAGCGTGGCGCTTGCCACGGGGAACGATACCCGCGCAGTCGAAGCTGCGTGCCATGCCTTTGCGGTGAAGGACGGAGCATATCGAGCGCTGACTGAGTACTCGGTTTCAGACGGCATGCTGCACGCGTCGCTGCGGGTCCCGATTGCAGTCGGAACCGTGGGGGGCGCGGCAGGGTTTCATCCCGGGGCACGTTTTTCGATGCAGGTGCTCGAACGGCCGGATGCCCGCACGCTCGCAGAGATAATGGCATGTGTCGGCCTCGCACAGAACTTTGCAGCGCTCAGCGCGCTCGTCAGCGAAGGAATACAGGCCGGGCATATGCGCCTGCACGCGAACCGGCTCGCATGGAAGGCTGGAGCGCGCGGAGACGAAATCGCGGAGCTCGCCGACAGACTATCGGACGAAGGTATCTTCAACTCGGAAGCCGCAGATCGCATTCTTGCGCAGATCCGGGATCGACGATAGCCATGAAGCCCGTCACGGTCCGGACAAGCCCGAGCCTCGCGCTGATCAAGTACTGGGGGAAAATTCCCGGGGGTACGAATATCCCGGCTACCAGCAGTCTCGCGGTCGGCCTGCACGACCTGCGAACAACTACTCGAGTGTCCGCGGGTGACCCGAGTGGGACAGACGAAGTTTTTATCGCCGACGAACCGCAGCCGGCCGGTCACTTCGCTCCAGTCATCGAAGCGCTTCGCTCTCACGCGCGATCGCTGGGACGTACCCATGCGGATATTCCCGTGCGAGTGGACTCGGAAAACTCGTTTCCTACGGCAGCCGGAATCGCGAGCTCGAGCAGCGGATTCGCGGCCCTTGTACTTGCCCTTCATGCCTGGTGGGACCTTGATCTTCCCATGCACGAACTGTCACGGATCGCTCGTACGGGAAGCGGCAGCGCCGCCCGGAGCGTGTACGGCGGGTTTACCCGTTTTGCCGCGGGAGCGGAATTTGCCGAGCCCCTCTACGCTGCCGACTGGTGGCCGGAACTCCGGGTGGTCGTCGCAGTAACGGACTCCGGCAGGAAATCGATCGGATCCCGTGACGGAATGGAACGAACCCGCACCACGAGCCCGTTCTACGAACCGTGGGTAGAGGATGCGGTGCGGCTAACCCGACTCGCGGAAGACGCCATCGCCCAACGATCACTGGTGACGCTCGGACCGCTCATGCGTGAAAGCTATCTGCGCATGGTGGGCACGAGCATCGCAGCATCCCCGCCTGTGCTGTACTGGCTACCCGCGAGCGTAGGCGTTATTCGCGCGTGCGACGAGCTTCGGCACGCGGGCCTCGAGGCCTGGGAAACGATGGATGCCGGCCCGCAGGTAAAGATCCTGACAACCATGCGAGACCTGCCGCAGGTCCAGGCGCGCATTGCTGAAGTGCACGGCGTTCAGGATATTCTTGTAAGCAGGGTCGGGGGAGACGCAGAGACGTGAAGGTACGGGGACAGCTTCATATTCCGGGGAACCTGCTTATTGCCGGGGAGTACGCGGTACTCCAGGAAGGTGGGCTCGGCGTCTCCATGGCAGTCGGACCACCGGTTCTGGGCCGCATCCGTGACTCGGACACCTTCAAACTCGTGGCTCGTACCGGGTCGTATACCAGCGAATGGATGCCCTTCCAGGACCCGTCTCCGTCACCTGATCATCGCGTTGCCGTCTTCGAGCACTCAGTGCAGCTCCTCGCGAACGAGAGCGCAGTCCGGGCCGCATTCTCTCCGCTGGAGCAGCGTCTGGCAGAGCGAATAGTCGAAATATGCGCAGCGATACGCACCCGACGTTTTGATCCCGTGGAAATTACAGTCGATACACGCTCGCTCTTCACCTCCGATGGCAGGAAGCTTGGGTTCGGATCGAGTGCGGCGGCCACCGTCGCGAGCGTCGCGGGACTGCTCGCCGCTGCGGGGTACGATCCTACGACAGATCGTCGGGCAGTACAGCGCCTCGCCACGGCGGCTCACCGGTCGCTACAGGGAAAGAAGGGAAGCGGGTACGATATTGCTACCAGCGTGTTCGGTGGGATGGGGCTTTTCACTGGCGGCAGCTTTCCGCGGTATCAGCGGATACAGCTTCCCTGGTTTCCGCAGGCAGCGGTAGATCAGGGGCCTGCGCCGCAGTCGACAGGAAGCGCGGTCGATCACTGTCTCCGGTTCCAGGCCCGGAACCCTGAACGCTGGTCGCGGCTGTTCGAACGAAACCAGAATCTGGTGCGTGAGTTTTCGCAGTCTATTCGCAGCAGCGACGGACTCAGGCTTCTCGAGGCTCTGCGACTCCACGGAGAAGAAATAGGCGATCTTATCGGCGTGCCGGCCGGGCTGGAGACGCAGGTTTCCGACCCCGAAACCGATACCGGTTGCAGCAGCAGGTTTCACAAGGCGCTCGGGGCTGGCTGCGAAACCATCATGATCCTGCCGCATGTGGCGGGATGTCCGGGTCGGGCGATAATACGCGACGACGGAGGCCTCCAGTGGGGATAGGCCGGGGGAAACTGCTGCTCTTCGGCGAGCACGCCGCTGTGTACGGCCATCCTGCCCTCGGAATCGCAACTGCAGATACGACCGAGGTCACGGTACGGCCGGAGGCGCCGGAACCTGTCTGGACTGGAAGCGTTGACACCGGGGATTCCGCTATTCCGCTGAGTATCACGGGTGTGCCGGACGCGTATCTGTTGGTGCTACGGGACGCAGTCGCGGCAACCATACGCGCCGCTTCCATCGCCGGTGTTGAGCTCGCTACACGGTACCCGCAAGGCCTGCATGTAACCGTGCGATCGAGCATTCCTCCCGGGTCGGGCTTTGGTTCTTCGGCGGCGCTGTGTGTTGCTCTCGCCACCGCGCTGGCGGGTAGCGGAATTGCCCGGGACATCGAACTCTGGCGCATCGCGAATACGGTTGAACGTATATTTCATGGTACTCCCAGCGGAATCGATACCGGACTCAGTCTCAGCACCGGGCTCACCGCAGTCTACCCGGCTCCACCGGCACTGCCGGAGAAACAGCCGGTGTCGGCTGGCCCGTTCGCGATCGTGTACGGCGGTGTTCCGAGGGTCGGTGACACAAAAAGCCTCGTTGCCAGAGTCAGAGCAGGCATGGACACCGGAAGTCCAGCGATGGTCGACGCAATCGACGCGCTTGGCTCGATCTCCAGAAGTGCCATTTCTATCTGCGCCACCGACAGTCCGGCCGAAAAGATGGGCGAACTCTGTAACGAGGCACAGGAACACCTGCGTCGCATCGGACTGTCGACAGACAGCATCGAGCAGCGCCTGGCCCGGGCACGAGAGACCGGGGCAATCGGGGGAAAACTCAGCGGCGCCGGTGGTGGCGGCGCATGGTACGCCGTGTACGCGAGTGCCGACGCTGCGCACGCAGGATATGTACAGCTGCGTCAGGACCTTCCCGCCGGGGAGCGCGAACTTCTTCGCGTGGTATGTGTTTCCGGGTCAGACGTCCGTGCAGTAGAATAAGGCGTGCCGTCCCAAATTGCCCACCTGCTGCTGGCAGAAGACGTTGTAGCGGACACCCGCCCCGACCTCCGTTCCTGCCACCCGGATACCGCAGCTGCGCTTGTCCTTGGAGCCCAGGGCCCGGACCTGTTTCTGCACAACCGCCGTCGCAAACCCTCTGGTCTGCATTACGGGATCGTACTGCACCGCAAGGGTTCAGGGACTTTCTGCGCGTCCTTTCTTGACTACACCATGTCGCTGTCGCGCTCGGGAACCGAACCGGCAATCATACAATGCCTGCATGCCTATCTGATCGGATACCTGACGCATGTTGTCCTGGACCGGACGTTGCATCCCTACATTAATGTTCATGCGGGATGGAGGGAGCCAGGAAACCCCGACACCTACGGCTACCATGCAAACCACGTCTTTCTCGAGCGGATCATCGACACCTACCTCGCGGATAAACTCAGATCGAGCCACCCTCGTTTCATGCAGATCCACAGGATGATGCATGTCAGTGAAACTGTGAGACGCCCGCTCCTCCACGCGCTGAAGTACTCCGTGGCACGCTCGACGCGTCGCGGAGCACAGGATACCCGCCTGCTGCGTAAACTCATGAACGCCTACAACGATGCAGCCAGCTATTACGCGGCGATACACGAGCCGGATCTGCACGACGCCAGGCGGCGTATCCGTCGTTCCCCAACCGGCTCACCGGTCTGGCTGCGATACTTTCACCCGCTTTCCCTGCCGGACGGTCTTGATCCTGCAAACGAGACGCATCGACCATGGCGAGATCCCTGCTCCGGGCTGACGGTCAGCACCGACAGCGTGCTCGACCGTTATGGTCTGGCCCGGAAAACAGCGGCAGATCTGGTTTCGTACCTGTACGAAGCAGAACGCGGGAACGCTCCCGTATACTCGGCATCGTATCGCAACACACCGTTCCCTGGGGATCCTCTGCCCGAACACACCGACCCCGGCGAGGGCTTCGAAGGACGCGTCGGAAACGGCGACCTGAGCGACGAACGGCCGGAGGGCGAACAGTGCCGCCGGACATACATGGACGTCATGGATTTCAAGGAGGTTCTGCAGCACGCTGCGCGCGCGATTATCGATGCGGATTAAGCATCCACTCAGCGAAGGCATCGCCGAGCGTGTTGAGCGAGAACACGCTCAGACCAAGCATGGCACCCGGGAGGATTGCAAGCCAGGGCGCCGTGCCAAGATAGTTGCGCGCGTCGCGCAGCATCAGCCCCCAGCTCGCCGCCGGGGGCGCGATACCCAGGCCGAGGAAGCTCAACGCGGCCTCTATCGTTATTGAAACCGCTGCAACACTCGCCGAAAGGACCAGCGCCTGCGGAAGAACGTTCGGAAGAATGTGAAGCCAGACGGTGTACAGGGGGTGAGAACCCAGACCGCGGGACACGGTAACGAAGGGTTCGGCAGATACGGAAAGCGTCTCCGATCGGGTCGTGCGAGCGTACAGTGGGGCGAACATGAGACCAAGCGCCAGGGATACCTGCCCGCTTCCGGCTCCGAGTACCGTCAGGAGTGCAATCGCCAGAAGCACCCCCGGAAAACTCAACATGGCATCGATCAGAAGCGACACGAGCGGGTCTATAATGCGTCGTTCAAGGCCGGCTGCGATGCCAAGCGGAACGCCCAGAACGAGCGCGAACAGGATGCCTGTTCCAGCGGTTCCAGCGGCCGCACGCGCACCGTAGGCAAGACGAGTGGCGACATCCCTGCCGAACTCGTCCGTTCCGAACAGGTGGCCAACCGTGCCCGGTGGTGACAGCCGAAGCGCAAGACGCTGGTCGGTAGGTGCATGACCGGATACGATGGGTACCACCAGGCCGTAGCCTGCCACCAGCAGCAGAATAACCACGGCCAGGGTGCGTCGTCGTCGCGCTGCCCGCCACTCGTAATACGCCATTCCGGCTCCCTAGTCGAGCACTACGCGCCGAAAGTCGTAGGTATCGAGCTGCGAGTCCATATGGAAATTCCGGACCCGGTTTCGTAGACCGATCTGTCGAAAGTTGGTGCCTGTATACACCTTCGGCACCTCATTCGCGATAATCTCAAGCACCTGCGCGTACAGATCCCGCCGTCGCTCAATGTCTCCGGTGCGTCGTGCCTCGCGAATCAGCGCACTGGCTTCGGGGTTCGTCCAGCGCACGTAGAATTCTTCGCTCGCCATGTCTGCGAGTCGGCCGTCGGGATCGAGCTTCCCGGTGTGTCCGATAACCGTCAGATCAAAGTCGGCCCGTCCGAAGACGTCGCTTATCCAGGTGGACCAGTCGACCAGACGGATCTGCACGTCCAGACCGATCTGCCTGAGCATCTCCTGATACAACTGCCCGGCAACAACGTGGGGTTCGAAGTTCTGCGGGAGGGTGAGCGTCAGCGGTCGCGAGAAATCCGCCCCCGATTGCGCAAGGAGTTCACGGGCGCGGGCCGGGTCGTAGGGAAACAGATGCGAGAAATCCACGTGAAAGAAATCTCCCGTGTCCATGAAGGTACCGCCGACCTCTCCCCCACCATAGGCAATGTCGAGAATCTGTTGCCGGTCTACCGCATGATTGATAGCACGGCGGACATCCAGCGAATTCAGCGGAGGGCGGGACGTGTTCATGGCCATAACCATGATCAGACTCGACAGCGACTCATCGATAAATGTATCGGGATGGTCGATTATCGCCTGCCGATTGTCAGGAGGAACTATATCGATGACGTCAAAGTCACCAGCAAGAAGTCCCTGCAGCTGTACGGCCGGTTCGGTAATGATCTGAAACACGACCGCGTCTATCCGGGGCTGTCCCGCTATCCAGTAGGAATCGTTTCGGGACAGACGAATACTTCCGTCACGAACCCATTCCTGGAACACGAATGGTCCGGTCCCCACGGGCCTCGAATCGAAGTCGTGTCCGGCCTCTATGAGGTGGGCAGGAAGAATCGCGCCCCAACCCGAGGCCAGGGCGGCGAGAAGCGGCGCGAACGGCTCGAACAGGCGAAACCGTACGGTATACTCGCCGATCGCCTCGACTGACTCGAGCGGCCCGAACTCGTCTGCATTCGGAAAAGCCGCCTCAGGATCCCGGAGCCGTTCAAACGTTGCAACGACATCCCTGGCGCCGAACGGTGTCCCGTCGTGAAACTGCACTCCCTCCCGGAGAAAAAAGGTCCACTCAGTCGCGTCGGACGACACATCCCACCGCTCCGCGAGCGCGGGTACGATCTGTCCGTCTTCGTCGGGCTCGGCAAGCGTGTCGTACACGCTGCGAAGCACCTGGAACGTCAGCGTTCCCGACGTCGCATGGGGATCGAGTGTGTTCGGGTCGCCGCTGAAGGCCATGCGGAGCGTATTCGGTGCCGACTCGCGCCGCCCCCCCGCGCCTACCGACACAGCCGATCCGAGAAGCAGTACCAGGGCTGAAACAAGTGCGATGCGAATAAACCGGGCCATATATCACTCCCATGCGTTCCATACCTCGGGGTCGGGAACGGCTTCGATGCGCGGCACTGCTTCGAGCAGATGCCGGGTATACTCATTCGATGGAGCCGTGAGCACGGTCTGTACGCTCCCCTGCTCCAGCATGACTCCATCTTTCATGACGCCAACGCTGTCGCACAATGCTGTAATTGCATCAAGATCGTGCGACACGACAATCAGCGTGAAGTCATATTGTGTACGCAAATTGTGCAGAAGATGCAATAGTGATGCGGCAACACTTGCATCGAGACTGCTGGTGGGTTCATCGAGAAGCAGCAGCTCCGATTCGACAAGCAGCGCGCGTGCGATGCAGACGCGTTGTCGCTGTCCGCCCGAGAGTGTGTCCGGCCGTCGCGACAGCGATACGTCCCGAAGCCCCACTTGATTCATAATGTCCCGAATCCTTTCAGGCGATGATCCTGTCTCACGAAGGCTCGCACCAATGGAAATCCGCGGATTCAGGGATGCGGCGTGATTCTGTGGAACAAGCTGCCTGGCTCTCCGCGCCGAGCGTAAGGCCCCTCCGGAGAGCCGTGCGACGTCTTTCCCGTCCCAGACGATACGGCCTTCGGTGGGAGCAAGTTGCCCGGCGACTGCTTTCAGAACGGTGGACTTTCCAGCTCCACTCTCTCCGACGATTCCAAAGGAAGAGCTTCTGTCGACCGTAAACGAAACTTCTCGACATGCGAATGAAGCACGCCCGTACCGGACAGACAGCTGCTCGACAGTAAGCGCGCCTCGGCTCGGGGAGGGCATTACGAGTCCCCCCGGAGCTGTGCGGCAACATGGCAGGAAACGCGCCCGCCGTCGGGCCAGACGTCGACCGCTGGCATGGTACTGCGGCAGACAGGCTTCGCTGCAGGACACCTCGGGTGAAACGGACAGCCCGACGGGAGCGCCTCAAGTCCAGGTGCTGTCCCGGCAATCGAGGGAGGAACCGGCTGTTCAGGTCGTGGCCGCGCGCGCAAGAGCGCCTGCGTATACGGGTGTCGCGGCGCGACGAAAAGGCGTTCGGATGTGTTCTGCTCCACAGCGGTACCCGCGTACAGAACGGTAATCTCGTCTGCATAGTTTTCTACCAGCGCGA
>SKKC01000326.1 GCA_007121695.1 Spirochaetales bacterium
ACATCAATCTGTCCCTTTACCAGGTCAATGCCGTACAGCTCTTCGGTGACACAGTGTTCTACCTGCAGGCGCGTGTTCACCTCCATGAAATAATATTCTGCTCGATCAAGGTCGTAGAGGAACTCGACGGTGCCTGCACCCGTGTACGATGCGGTTTCGAGCAGGCGTGCGGCTGCGGCTTCCATTTCCGGTACCAGGTCGTCGCGAACATTCGGTGGCGGCGTTTCTTCTATGATCTTCTGGTTCTTGCGCTGTACCGAGCAGTCACGAACACCGAACGTCGCCACGGTGCCATGACGGTCCGCGATGCACTGAACCTCAAGGTGGCGGCCTCGAACAACGAGGCGTTCCATAAACAGAATATCGATCCCGGTGATACGGATTGTTTCATCGCGAGCAGACGTAAACTGCCCGAACAGCTCGTCCGGTTTCATGACGAATCGTATGCCGCGCCCGCCGCCGGCGTTCGCCGCCTTGAGTATGCAGGGGTAACCTATTGTCTCGGCCATGGTTTTCGCTTCGTCGATAGTACGCACCGGTCCATTGCTCCACGGCAGGACGGGCACGTCGCTCTGCTCCGCAAGCTCTTTCGCTCGTATCTTGTCGCCAAGCGCTTCCATGGGACCCGAATCAGGGCCAAGAAACACCATGCCTTCCTGCTCGACCCGTGCCACGAAGGCAGCGTCTTCGCTCACGAACCCCCATCCGGGCCAGACCGCGGTACACGACGCGGCGCGAAGTCCATTGATTAGCTGGTCGTGATTCAGGTAGGGAGTGGCAGCCTTCGTTTCACCCGGGTCTACGTCTGTAAACGGGATTGCATAGTCGGCTTCTTTGGTGAACAGCGCTTCGCCTTCCTCGGGAACGAAAAACGCGACGGTGCTGAGGGTTGTTCCGTGTTCTGCGTTGTACTCTTTTACTGCACGGATAAAGCGCATCGCAGGCTCGCCCCGATTGACAATGCCGATGCGGGCATCGCGCTTCATGAATGTTTTATTCACAGTAGACTCCTTCACATATATCGGTCAGCGACCGACGTTGACTATGCTACGTGTGCGTATCGGTACGGTCAACCATACGCGGATTATCCACACAGGCGGTCGAACAGCCTTGTCCCGAAGTTCGTCCGCAGGCGCATCCGACTGTTTTCGTGGAACATCGAGAGTGCCTCGCCCGAGCGCACCGTCCTGTAGCGCTTTGCCTGCAGAACCATATCTATGAGGTTCATGTCACGGACAAACAGCGCTTCCGGACTTTCTGCGTCCATGTACTCGGTGGTGAGTTCTGCAATGATCTGCGCCCGGGCTCCCTGTTCCGAAAGGGACGCACATATACCCGTAACTGCCGAGCGTTCGCGCTCGTGTTTTTTTTCCTTGTCTATCGTGGGGTTCCACGCCAGATCACCGGTGCGTGCCTCGGCAAGATCGTGCACGAGCGCCATTGTGACGGCGCGGCTCGTATCGATGCCCGCTTCGTGGCCGTAACACAGACACAGAAAGGCAGTGCCCCAACTGTGCTCGGCGACTGACTCGGGTGCGGGTACGCCGTGCTGAACCCATCCTGTTCGCACTGTCGCTTTGAGCTGAGAAAAAATGCAATCTGTACTGTTCATGGCTGACGCTCCTCGATAGGCTGATACCCACTATGCTAGGCGGGATATTCTACTTGTTTCTGTTTCTGACCGCGGGGGAGATTCTCCGTAGCGCGGGAATCCCTCTTCCCGGGAATGTTATTGGCATGATTCTCATGACTATAGCACTGTCGACGGGCATCCTGAAGCCGGAGCGGGTCCGCACGGCGTCGAACACGCTGCTCGACAATCTTGCGTTTCTGTTCGTTCCTCCCGGTGTCGGGATCATGGTACACGCCCAGCTGATTCGGTCTCACTGGCTTTCGATTGCGATCGCGGTCGTCGTCTCCACGGTGCTGGTGCTCGCCGTGGTCGGTGTGCTTCAGCAGTGGCTCGGCGGACGGAGGCAGCATGACCACGCTTCTTGAGAGCCCTGTGCTCTGGGTTACCGTGACCTTTGCGTTTTTTCTGCTCGGGAAAACCCTCTACGCTCGATGGCGCGTTCCGTTTTTTCACCCCGTGCTCGTCGGTATCGCAGGCGTTATCGGGCTTCTGGTACTGACCGGCGTCGAGTACGAAACGTACCGAAGCGGGGGTGACATTATCGCGTTTTTTCTCGGACCCTCGGTCGTCGCGCTGGGGCTTCCTCTGTACGAACGCTTTCAGGAAATGAAACGCCAGGGACCCGCGCTCGTGGTAAGTATTCTTGCCGGGAGCCTGGCAGGGCTTGTGTCGGCGGTTGTGCCGGTCCTGCTCATGGCTGCGCCGGATCTGGTCGTATTCAGCATGGCTCCGAAGAGCGTAACGACGCCAATCGCAATTTCGGTCGCCGAACAGCTCGGTGGCGACGGTTCGCTTGCGGCGAGTTTTGTTGTTATGTGCGGTATCCTCGGAGGAGTAATCGGCCCCATGGTACTGCACGTGCTCGGGGTGAAGGATCAGGTCGCCTTCGGCTATGCGCTCGGCGCGGCCTCGCACGGCGTCGGGACGGCGAGGGCGCTCGAGTCCGGTCGTACTGCCGGCGCGGCAGGAAGTCTCGCCATCTGTCTGAACGGGGTTGCTACGAGTATCATGGCTCCTGCGGTGGTGCAACTGCTGTTCCGGCTATTCGGGTGAGTGCGTTGAAGCTCGTGCTTTTTTCGGCTACCGTCACCGGATGGTAAGCAGGAAAGATCCTCCCGTGATTCGTGCGATTGAACCGTCCGATGCTCCCGCCATACGGGGAATCGTTCGACAGGTCTTCTCTCCCTTCGTGCGGACATCGTTTCATTTGACGCCGCATACGCTTGTCGCGATCGACGGAGACAGGCTGTGCGCAGGGGTCGTCCTGAAGCTTGTCGACAGCAAGCGGTATGGACGCATCGGAATAATCAGCTGGATCTTCGTTGCGCCGGGATACGAGGGTCGTGGTATCGCATCGCTATTGCGGGACGCTGCGCTCGATGTTCTCGGACAGAACGGCTGCGACTGTATCGTTGCGAACATCGACCGGGAGAATACGAGGTCTGCCAATCTTTTCCGCGCAGCCGGTTTCGAGCCTCTTGGTCCCGGTGCTCTGCTTTCCGTGTTCGGTTGGGGGCTGTTTCGCGTGCTTCGCCACACGACGCATATTCTCGACCCGGGCTACGCCCTGTTTGTGCGACGGACGGGAGAGTCGTTGCAGGTGGCAACACAGCCGGTTATGCAACTCGTGGCGACGCTGGTGCTCCACGTTCCGCTTGTCATGCTGCTTCTGCTACGAACGCTCGCATCTCCAGAGTGGTCTCCCGTCATGACATACCGGCTTTCGGCCGTGGTGGCGGTCCTGATCCTCGTGCGACTTGCTGCGATGCGGGCGGTCTCGCTGGTCCGTCGGCTTCCGGTGCGGTATCACATGTGGGAGAGTGGATTTCTTCTGTCCGCAGGAGCTGCCGGGCTCTTCGGGTTTCTTATGCCGGTTACCGGATCGCTGTATCCGGCCAGCCGCTTCTGGAGCGTGCGAGAGTACGACGGACCGCTCGCATCCATGGCCCTTGCCGGGCTGTTCCCGGTCGCCGTCCTGACGCTGCTTGCTGTCTGGCTCAGCGGGGCGGTCTCCCATCCGGAAGCGCTCGCCTGGGTGTGGTGGGTGCGTCGTGCCGGAGCGTGGTTCCTGCTGACCGACGGACTGTTGCCGTTTTATCCCTTTACCGCGTATAACGCGGCGCGCATCTTCCGGTGGTCGAGGATCGCGTGGATCTGTACGGCCGGACTATCCCTTGCAGTTGCCATCGTAGCCATGGTCTGGTGAGAAATGCCCGCTTCCGGTTGCCAGGGCAGTAGAATTCACGCGCCACACGAGATATTGTTCTCGTACCATGTCTGCTGTGAATAGCCGGTTTTGTTACACCCGTCTGGTACTTGGCATTTCACTGTTCGTGTCGGTGCTTGCGGCAGCAGCCTGTCGCATAGGTGCCGACGACCCGATAGGTGTATCGGATGCGGTCTCCGAACAGGTTGTGTCTCAGCCGTTTCTGAGTTCGCTCAGCGGTTCGGGGACTCTGTACCGGGAGGTCGAGTCTGAACCGCTTCAGGCAGGCATGCGACTGCAGGACGGCGACGTGGTCCACCTCGATGCCGGGGCAGTTGCCTTTCTGCAGCACGAGGACACCGCGCTTGCCAGATTCGAAGGGCCTGCCGATTTCGAGGTCCGCCTCCACACCCGAAACGGGGAATCGGTCCTCACTGTCATGCTCGGATCGGGCACGACAATCGTGAGACGGCGACCCGAAGCGACGCAGCATCGCATTCGCGTGCAGACAGACGCTGGTATCGTCGAACCGGAAGGAACCAGTTTCCGTGTGTCGCGGGAGCAGGAATCCACGACAGTGCAGGTCGCATCCGGCCGTGTGAGAGTGCTTGCATCCTCTGTCGATCCGGACGAGCTGCGCGCGGTTACCGAGATACAGGAGATTCTCGATGTCCTCGACGAGATTGAGGACACCTCGGTGTTTGTCGACGCCGACGGCATGGTGCTGTTACGCCCGCAGGACGTAGCCACTGCAAGCGAAATTCTTTCGGACATGCGCGATCAGCTTGCACGGTCCGGGGTCGCGGGCTCACCGGACGATGCGACCGTACGTACAATACAGACTGTGCTCCGGTACGCGGCAACCCGTATGTCGCAGACGCGACCTGAAGTTACACAAATTACGGTTTCGGAGCGCACTGCGATTCTTGACCGTGCACCGACACGGCTTCTTCCGCCGGTACCCGAAAATGGTAATGCCGGGAGATCTGCCCCTGCACGCCTGACAATACAGACCGATCCTCCAGACGCGGAGATCCTGCTCGACGGAGTACCCATCGGGAACAGTATATTCTCCGGTCTGTTTGAACCGGGCGAAGAGGTGTCTATCGAAGTGCGCGCACCAGGCTATGAAAGTCGTGTGCTCGAAGTTGAATTCACGCCCGATCTCGACGAGCGACTTCTCGTAAGCCTCGAGCGCCGGCGACCGTCCATGACACGCGAGCACTTCTTTCAGCGACTGCGACAGGGCGACCGGGAGACGGTTCGGCAGTGGCTTGCGGCCGGCGGCGATCCCGACGTTCAGAACGCGCGGGGGGTCCCTGCGCTTGCAGTCGCCTTCGGAGCGGAGCGATCGCTACAGGACCTTCTCGGCTCGTTCCGGCCGTCTGTCGAAATCGTCGAGCTACTGCTCGATGCAGGTGCGTACCCCGATACCCGGTTCGAGGTGGAAGCGTCGACCTTTACTCCGCTGACAGCAGTGGTTCTGTCGGGTCTGTTTCGCGATGAGGTGCGCATGGACCTCGTCGATATGCTTCTGAATGCGAACGCTTCGCCCGACATAGTACTCGAGACAGGGGAGATGCGCGTAACGGCACTGACGCTCCCGCTGATCATAGGTATTGAACGAGGTGACGTGGATCTCGCGCTTCTCGGCCGCTTTATCGAAGCGGGAGCCGACGTTCATGCGGCAGCATTTTACGAAGGCCGCGTTCTGAGCCCGCTTGCAATGGCGCTGGTACTCGGTGCCGAGTCGAACTACGATCCGGCAGACGCAGTTTCGATGCTTGTTGCAGCAGGGGCGCGAACCAGCGACCGCATCCGCGTTCAGGGTACCATATGGACTCCTGTTGAGTTCGCGGAACACGCAGGGCTGAGCGAAAGTGCGGGAGTGCTCCGTGCAGCGCAGTTATAAGCCTGCAGCGCTTGTTCTCCCGTTTCTACTGGCAGTCTTGTTTTCATGCGGATCGGGACAGGGTTCCCTGGAGACACAAATACACGAAGCCCGGCAGCAGGCTCGTGAAGCAGGGGTGCCCGGGCACGTGGACGGTTTTTTCGTTCCCGCCGTCACCCGTTCGGTGGACTTTGACACCCCGATCGTCTATTTCGCCCGCGCGGCGTCGGATATTTCGCGGGGTCAGGACAATCTTTCGACAGAAGAACACGCCCGGATCGTCGACTACGGTCCTGTGGGAAGGCTTCCGGCATCGATACGCCGACCGCAGATCTACGTAGTGTTCGAGGAACCGGTCATCCCCGTGCAGGCAGCGTCGGCCGGAATGGTGCCTGACAGTCTCCTGCAGATAGAGCCCTCGGTTTCCGGTCGCCTTCGCGCGCTTGGCAGCAGAATGTTTGTGTTTGAACCGGAGCACGAACTGGTCGGTCAGCACGAGTATCGTGTTACCGTGCATTCCCCAGGTGCGTCCGGCCGGGCTGTGCACGGATTCTCCTTTCGCGACGACGAGCTGTCCCTGCTTCGCGTGCACGCCGGTTCAGCGATGCAGCGGTACTGGGGCAATGACCTTGACATTCCTCCCGAAGAGGCTCGTGTGTTTACACTCGAGTTCAACTACCCGGTCGCACCGGACGCGCTGCGGGAGTACGTGTCTGTGCTGCGTTCCGGTACCTCTACCGGGTTCGCTCTGCGTCGTGCCGAGCTTCCATCATGGATGCCACAGGCGCGCGCCTCGCACTATCTTGAGCTCGAGCTCGCCGAAACACCAGCGGTCGAGACAGACATTCGGGTAGGGCTTGTCGCCGGAGCTCGTTCGACAGCGGATTCCACAGTCGGTTCTTCGGAAGCGCGATTCTTTGATTTTTCCACGGTTCAGCCGTTTCACTTTCTGGGCGTGTCGACAACAAGTTATCGGTTTCCGGGAGGGTGGGAAGATGAACCCGGAACCCTGTATCTCGAGTTCTCGCACGATCTTGACCCGGACAGTGTCGATTCGCGTGTTCTGCTTCAAAGCGACGACTGGATCGATGTTTCCGGCTTCGCGCACGTCAGCGGTCCGGTTATCCGTCTGAGAAATCTTCCGACCGGGTTCGAACAGCGAGTTGCCATTGAACTTCGCGAAGGGATTTCGGACCGATTCTCCCGTATCCTCTCCGAGACACTACGTGTCTCCGCCGAGCTTCCGCCGGCGACCGGACGGTTCTCGATGCCGGATACCGGGCAGCGCATTGTAGAGTCTGCCTTCCCCGCACGAATCCGTTTCTCGTACCGGAACCTCGAACGCGCAGCCTTCGCCATCGGCTCGCTCGACGACCCCTTCTTTCCGTCCGCAGAGCCCGACTACGGTCCACTGGACATGTCGCACAGCGAGCCGAACGTACCGCGACTCGAGGTCATGGACCTGTACCCGTATCTGAACCGTCACGGAACCGGAAGCGTCGAAGTGCGATGGAACGTCGTGCCACGGCCCGAAGAGGGACGACGGCCTTTCACCCGCTCAGGGTGGCTGCGGGTACAGTCGACCGATATCGGCCTTGTTACCCGATATGCACGAAACCGTGTGCTCGTGTGGGCACAGAGTATGACGAGCGGGGACCCTGTCGGCAACGCTGCGGTGACAGTCGCTGGTCCCGGTGGAACCCAGGTCGCCGCGGCTCGAACCGGGCCGGACGGATTTGCCGCGATACCCCTGAACCCGGACACGTTCGACACCGACTTCTCCCGAAACGGTTCGTTCGAGCTGTACGTTTCGGTCGGGGACTCGCAGGATCGTCTGACCGTATCTCGACCGCAGTCGCACAGCGCCTATCGCAGCGGGATCGGAATGGTGCGCCCCGTGTACGGGGGTTTTCGTACGGGACCCGACGTCTGGATGGCCACGGATCGCGGAATATACCGGCCAGGAGAAACGGTGAGCGTTGCAGGCTTTGACAGGGTACGCTCAGAGAATCGTTTCGTCGCGTACAATGGCCCGTACGAGGTGGCGGTTCGGCACCTGTGGGGCATGGGGCCGGATGTGTTCAGCGACAGCGGTACCACCGACACAGATGGTTTTTTCCGATACGAGGTGGACCTGCCGCGGGATCTCGAACCTGGACGATATCGCTTCGAGTATACACGTGAGGACCGAACAGCCTACGTGGAGTTTCGGGTAGCGTTTTTCCAACCCGCGGACATGTCTGTCGCCGTTCTGGTGGCGCCCGATCCGGTTCTCGCGGGAGACACCCTGACTGTCAGAACCGATGCGACGTACCTTGGTGGCGGTGTTCCTCGCGACGCTGAAGCACAGATTACAGTTACCGCCGAGCCGTATATGTTCAATCCTGTTTCGTTTTCACGCCGTGGGTACAGGTTTGGTCCGGAAGAATGGACATCCTCCTATTCCCCTGGAGTATTCCAGGATGTCCTCGATGCGACGGGAAGCAGCACCATACAGGTGGATACACACGAGCCACCGCAGGAAGGACGAGCGTACCGGTATACGGTACAGTCAGCCGTGGTCGATCTGAGCGATCGCGAAACAGTCGGTCGGTCCGCGGTCGTGGTACACCCGGCAGCAGTCTATGCAGGACTGAGGCTCGAACACGATTCCTGGTTTTTCGGTTCCGGAGATACCGTATCGGGCACCGTACAGATAGTTCGTCCGCAGGATTCACGCCCGGAAAGCGACGCTGTGGATGCGGATAATTCGTACAGCGGCGAGATAGGGCTTGCCTTGTATTTCCATGAGTGGCAGATGCAGACACATGCCGGTCCTGCCGGTGCATTCTGGCGGACCTACGAGCGCGTGACCGAAGAAGAGTCGGTAGTACAGTTGCGGATTCGTGGCGGCAGG
>SKKC01000221.1 GCA_007121695.1 Spirochaetales bacterium
CCATCATCCTGCGCTCTGCTCACCTATAAATTACCCGGGGAACACGCGGGTTGATTGGTCTGAATCGGGCAAAAAACACCAGGGTGGCGGACAGTAGTGAATAGTTGACAGGGTCTTTCGGCATGCACTACATTCACACAGTACGCCGGGGGTGTAGCTCAGTTGGCTAGAGTACGTGAATGGCATTCACGGGGTCACGGGTTCGAATCCCGTCACCTCCAGTCGTCCAACATTTATCAATAGGAAACCAAAGGTCGCCATGGCCGGAACATCCGGACCTTCACGAAACACAGGTTCCTCATCAGGTATTGATCCCGATCTCGCGGATCTGCTCGGGAACAGCGATTCGGCGCCGGATTTCGACGAACTGTTTGATTCTGGACAATCCGAATCCGATTCCACCGACACGGACTACAATACACAGCCGCTCGGGAGCACCGAGAAGCGCTTTGAAAAAATCGAAAATCCCTTCGGCGAACCGCACGACTCGTTTGCGTCGGCCAGCTACTACAAGCAGATCCTGACCGGTGAAGGCGACATTTCAAAACGTATTCACTCGCTTCTAGGCAGTTTTCTGAAGGCCGAGGACCCTCAGGATCGAAGCATGTACCGCGGCAAGCTTGGACCGGCGATATGGGAGCTTGTGTCACGCATCGCAGCGCAGGCGGGATCGCATCTCGGACTCGAGAAACGCCTGTTCCAGCGCTTTCATCTGCTTCTGCCGACCATGGTCAGTCCGGAACAGCGGGATTTACTCGCGCGTGTACCTGTCAGGAACCAGACGGGCGAGCCGGTATTCTATGTCGATGAATGGCTCGAACAGGTTGGCAGTGGTCGGGTAAACCAGAGTGCGACCGACGAAACCAAACTCCACGCACGATCGCAGAACGAGAAGCTGAACTCCCGACTCGAGAAAACTCGCGGAAGACGTCAGGCGCAGGAGCAGCTGATCCGCAACAAGATAGACGAACTGCAGACAATCGAGTACCGACTCAGCCAGCTCGTGAAGGAAATTACCTCGCACGAAACGCGATCGGACATGGAAGACATGATTCTTCCCTACTCGGATACGCAGAAATCCGGGTTTTCCGAAGTTTCTTCGATTATGCGCCGCATGAGCAATCTGGGTCGCGAGCTCGAACGTGACTATCGCGATCTCGACACCCTGCTCGACGAACTGAAAGAGCTCTCCGAACAGAGCGAAGAAAACGAAGACGTGTTCGAGACCATGGATGTCAAGGCGACCGTGGCAGAGGTCGGCACCGTACGGCAAATGGCGAAACTATGTGTCGGCCGGCAGGGAAACCACTTCCCGCTGGTGTACAAGCAGTATTTCAAGGCGAGCAGCTATGACATCGGCACACGGGAGAACGTCATAAACATTCTCGCAGACGTGGAGAAACTCGACCCCGAGCTCTTCCACCGGACCTTCAAGCAACAGACGAACCGCATAGTTCCGAATGTCATTCTGCTTCCGTGCTACGGGGATAGCGGTGTGTGCTGGGAGCCGTTCGAACGCCTGAATCGCGCCACAAGCCGTGGTCGGCTGGCCATACCCATGTTTCCGAAAGACCTCAAGGTGGCGGTCATTAGCGCGTGTGCGGACCTTCGCTGGCAGGTGGCCAAGGAAAAGGCGGCGCATTACTGGATGGAAGAAGGCCTGACCGGCTGGTATTACCAGTGGTTCAGCGAGCGAAAAATGAAGGGCGATGTAAAAGACAAGTTCATTGAAGACTATGTGCTGTGGATCACCAAGGAAAGCGAAGGCACACAGAAGCTCGATCGTGAGGTTCGTTCAGTGTTCTGGCGCTACATGCCCTTCCCGCAGGAGCTGCGCGACACCCTGAAAAACCGGGGATTCGTGTATCAGGAGCTGTACAAGAAAGATCAGAACCGGGCCATGTCGGACGGATACTGAACTAGTCTGTGCGTTTCCGGGGTGGCACCTTTCTGCTGCGGAAAATCGGCTCAAAGTACTTCTCGAGATCGACTTTCTTCGAGAGAAACTTCACCGAAAAGTGGTACAGCACGTAGGTAACGATAATGGTCGCAAGAAACACCAGCGCGACCGCGAGCGTGCCGATTTCCGGGGACATTGTCGGCGGAGCTATACTCGAGAGCACCACCAGCAGCACCGTGAACACGATCCCCATGACCAGCACGTTCAGGATCGTTGCACCAAGCACAAACAGTATCGTATTAGCCTTCTTGTTCATTCGAAACACCTTCCGCTTCCGATCCGGTCGATGACGACCGGCGCTTGCTGCGAGACTCAAAAATAACGGTACTGACGACAAACCCGATCCCGCACACGACGACTGCGCTGTCAGCGATATTGAAGGTCGGCCAGCGTTCCATACCAAGCAGCCCGAAAAAGGCAACGTCGATAAAGTCTACCACACCTTCCGGACGAATAAAACGATCGATCAGGTTCCCCACGCCACCTCCAAGGACACCTGCGAGCATCCAGGTCTGAGTGCCGTTGAGATCTGCTGAACGCCAGTAGTAGACCGCGACGCCGATAATTACTGCCGCCGGGAGCAGCATGAATACAATGCCCCGCCATGGTTCGGGAATGTCGTAGCCGAGTGAAAAGGCGATCGCCGGATTACGCGTGTGAATGATCCTGATAAGCCCGTCGAACCAGCGAACCCCGACCGTATGCATCGGGATACGTGCGACAACTATGGCCTTCGTAAGCTGGTCGAGAAAAATAACCACTGCCGCGAGCGAAAGCGCTTCGATCCGGCACTTTGCAGTGCGAAACGGAAAATCAGTCATGAAGTCATAGCCCCGTTGGTACATCTATAAATGTTGTCTCGACATCAGGATACTCTCTCGACAGTTTCTCTGCCAGTGCCTTTACGCCCCAGATTTCAGTGAGATAGTGCCCGCCGAAAACAACCGAGATTGCCGACTCAAGCGCCCGGTGGTAGAGCGTATGCGAAGCATCTCCGGTTATAAACAGGTCCAGACTCTTCTCCACCGCCTCGTCAAGCGAACTCCCCCCGCCACCGCTGACCATGCCGACGGTCCGTATCTGTGTTGCTCCGAAGGGAAGTACGGCAAGCGGTGCATCGGAGCTACCAAACAGCCGTGTTACCACCGAATCAAGCGAGACCGGCGTCGCAAACGAGCCCATGCACCCGATGTTTTTGCCGCGGAATGATCCGAAGGGTTGTATCTCTTCGAGCTCGAGCGCGAGCGCCATCTGCGCATTATTCCCGTATACCATGTGCTGGTCGAGCGGGAGATGAACCGCATACAGACCCAGATCACGCTCGATCAGGTGCCGCAGGCGCGCGTAGTGGGCGTCGCGCACGGCCTGCTCTCGCCCCCAGAATATCCCGTGGTGTACGACGAGAATGTCTGCGTTCCAGACAGTTGCCCGGTGAAATGTTTCCACGCAGGCGTCGACCGCGAAGGCGACACGCTGCACCTCCCTGTTCCGCCGTCCGACCTGTAGTCCGTTCATGGAGGGGTCAATTGAGTCGAACTCGTGCAAATGCAGAAACGAGCGAAACCATGCATCAAGTGTTTCCAGTCGCATGCCTGTAATATCCGCCACTCCGGAAGGAGAAATCAAGCGGGTGTAGTCACGGCGCTTCGACACAGCTATTATTGCGACCTATGGGTCAAACAGAACAGGTCTCATCCGGCGCATCGGACGCCGATTCGTTCCGTCTCACGCCGGAACAGGTGCGATTTACCATTACCGAAGATGAACTGGGTCCCATCAATGGAGAACAGCCGAGCTTCGATATCATTGGCCAGCCTCGGGCAATGCGCGCGCTGAGAATGGCGGTTCGTATCGGTGCGAAAGGGTACAATGTCTTTGCCACGGGCCCCGCGGGCACGGGAAAGCGGACCGCGATCATGCGGGTACTCGAGGAAGAGGCAGGTGGAATCGACCATCTGCGCGACATAGTCTACGTGTACGGCTTCGAGCGGGAAGAACGACCTCCGGTACTGTCCTTCAAGCCCGGAGACGCGCGAGTCTTTCGAGACGGAATCGCCGATCTGATTCAGACCCTGAAGGGACTCGTGCAGGACCTGCTCGAGCGGCAGACCTTCAAGTCCGAAAAAGACCGTATTCTGCTTTCAACTGAAGGGTGGGAAAACCGCCTCGTGCGCGATTTTGAAAGCAGGCTGAACGCCGACGGTTTCGTCGTCGAACATGCCTCAGAAACCGAAGAAGGCTTTGCCGAGCTCTACCCGGTTATCGAAGGCGAACCGGTCAGCTTCGAGGAGCTGCAGCGCATGCTCACTGCCGGGCGGCTTGACGAGGCAGACTGGAACGAAAAGCGGGAAAAATACCATAAGTACATGGACGAGTTGCAGGCCATCTACCAGAAGCTGCACGTAAACCGGCAGAACATGGAACAGTCGCTCGACGACCTCACGCTGCAGACCATAGACCCCGATCTGACGCAGGCATTTGCCCCGCTGCGCGAGCGCTTTCCCGACCCGTCGGTACAGCACTATCTGGACCTGCTGTTTGGCGATGTACGAAAGAATCTGCGCTACTTCCTGCCCGACGCACCGGCGAAAGACGAAGACGAGAACCCCGCTCTCTCGCGATACCACGTGAACATCCTGGTAGACCACAGCGAGACCGCGAAGCCACCAATCGTATTCGAGAGTAACCCTGACTTTCCTTCGCTTTTCGGTACACAGGAACCGGTTCCTGACGGGTCACACGAACATCGAAGCGGTTTCATGATGCTTCGCGCGGGTTCGCTTCTTCGAGCCAACGGCGGGTACCTGGTTCTGAGAGCAGAAGATCTGATCGAAGACGAAGAAGCGTGGATTACCCTCAAGCGGGCGCTGCAGGACGGGGTGACAGAAATACGCCCGACACCAATGCCCTTCCAGCCTTTCGGCGTCGGCCTGAAACCCGAGCCGGTCCCCCTGCAGGTGAAGGTCATTATCATGGGACCGGATTCGGTATACGACATCCTGTACAACACCGACGAGGAAGTGCAGAAACTCTTCAAGGTACCGGCCGAGTTCGACAGCTCCATGGACCGGACCGCCGAGTCTCTCCGCCAGTACACCAGATTTCTTCAACTGACGGTACAGGAAGAACGCCTGTGCCCGCTCAAACCTGACGGCGTTGCTGCAATTGCCGAGTACGGCGTTCGCCTGACCGAGTTCCGATCGAAACTGTCGACCCGATTTTCGCTGATTGCCGATCTGCTGCGCGAGGCAGATTACTTCGCACGGCACCGGGCCGGGAATGCGCACATCGACCGCGAGGCGGTAGAAGCAGCACTATCCGAGCGCAAGTTTCTCTACAGCATGCCCGAGGAGAAGATCGACGAGCAGATTATCGGGCGAGAACTGCTTATTGCCGTCACCGGAAGCGCGGTCGGGCGAATTAACGGACTGGCGATACTCGACAGAGGCTACTACGCATTTGCCCGTCCCATGCTTATTACCGCGCGATCGAGCGTCGGCGACGACGGAATCATCAACATAGAACGCGAAAGCGGCCTGAGCGGAGAGATCCACGACAAGGGTGTCTACATTATCGAGGGTTTTTTACGCTCCACCTACGCGCGGAACATTCCACTCTCGCTGCGGGCGAGTATCGCGTTCGAGCAGAGCTACATCGAGGTAGACGGTGACTCGGCTTCGAGCTCGGAAGTGTATGCGCTTCTCTCGTCGATTACCGATATTCCCCTCAGGCAGGATATCGCCGTAACCGGGTCGGTCAACCAGATGGGCGAAGTGCAGCCGGTCGGTGGCATCAGCGAAAAAGTGGAAGGATTCTTTGAAGTGTGCAGAAGCATGGGAATGACGGGCGAGCAGGGAGTGATTATTCCCGCAGGTAACATTCCCAACCTGATTGTCTCGAGAGAGGTACAGACTGCAGTAGAGGCTGGCACATTTCACATATACGCGGTACACACGATAGACGAAGGCCTGAGCATTCTTACAGGACTACCCGCGCAGACCGTCAACACCCGTGTAGAGGAGAGTCTGCTGCACATGGCGCAGCAAATGAAGTCGTTCTCGGACGATTAGAAAACTACGCCTAATTCGTGTCCTATTGACCTCAGCGCTCACTCGACTATTATGTATGCAAAGGTTTTATAGTACAAAGGATGCCGTATGGCCCAAAGCAAGATAGATCCGGCGAAAGTTCAGCAGGCAGCACGAAGCGCCATACCGCTGACCATAAAAAGTTATAAACTTCCGCACGAAACCGAAGCTCAGCTAGAGGAAGTACTTGCAATATTTCTGAAAGAAATCGGTCAGGAAGGACTTCGCGACGCCCTCGGATACTGTCTTCGCGAACTCGCGGTAAACGCAAAGAAAGCAAATACCAAGCGTGTGTACTTCGAAGAACGGGGTCTTGATATAAACGACCCCGGTGACTACCAGTCGGGCATGGCGGGATTCAAGGAAGACACGCTCAGCAATATCGAGAAGTTTCTTGAACTGCAGAAGCAGGCTGGATTGTACGTAAAGGTGATTTTTCACTACAAGAGCAGAGTGCTGAATCTGTACGTTGCGAACAACGCCACGATAACCCGTAAAGAGCAGATGCGGGTCTACGACCGGATCGCCAGAAGCCGGGCGTTCAACAGCCTCGAGGAAGCGCTGACGAGTGTGCTCGACGACTCTGAAGGAGCAGGCCTCGGCATCGTCATTATGGTTCTTATGCTCAAGAAAATGGGCCTGAGCGAAGACGCCTTCGACATCGACGTGAAAAACGGCGAAACGGTGGCGCGGGTCCGCATTCCCATGAGCGAAGTGCACGCCGAGGCGCTTGACACGGTGTCTCAGGAACTCGCACGGCACATAGACAGCCTTCCGCGATTCCCCGAAAACATCATGCATCTGCAGAGCCTTATCGAAGATCCTGACTCCGATCTCAGCGAGATAAGCGGACAGATATCGACCGACCCGTCACTCACGGCAGATCTGCTGAAGGTGGTGAACTCCGCGCAGTTCATGCTGCCAAAGAAAGTCGACAGTATTACCGAGGCGGTAAAACTCGTCGGCATGCGGGGCTTACGGAATCTGCTCTACTCCTACGGAACGCAGAAGGTACTCGGCGACGGGACCACGGAAACGCGTGCGCTGTGGGCTCACTCCTACCGCACCGGTTTTTATGCCTACTATCTCGCACGAAACGTGTTGAAGAACCGGGACATCCTCGACGACGTCTACGTTGGAGGCATTCTCCACGACATGGGCAAAATTATCTTTGCGAACGTACACCCGGAGCTTATAGAACGTATCGAACGATTCTGTAACGAGAAGGATATTCACACCGACCTGTTCGAAGATCTCGCCAGTGGCATGAATCACGCCGAAATCGGCGGCATGGTCGCCGAGCGATGGAACTTCCCGGAAGCACTTGTTCAGGCGATTCGCTACCATCACGAGCCTGCCAGCTGTGACCCGGTGTACGCCGCGGTCGTGCGTTCAGTCTATCTCGCAAATGCGCTGTGCGATCGCCATTCCGACGGCATTATGCTCGATCACATCGATCCGGAAACACGCGATCTGTACCACCTCAGCAGCAACGAACTGCTTCTGAAAATGAAAGACCGGCTGGGCGAAGCCTTCGACCGCGAAACGCGAAAACAGGACCGGGTCGAGTAGACACACAAGCTTGACCCTCGTTCATTTCTTATATAGTATTTATACCATATAATATCTTTGAAAGGGGTATACGTATGGCAATCAGTGTGTACACGACACCATCCTGCACGTACTGCACAAAAGCGAAAAACTGGCTGCGCGAGAACGGCATCCGCTTCACCGAGTACAACGTGGCTGCTGACCAGCGCAAGGCCGACGAAATGATGCGAAAAAGCGGTCAGATGGGCGTGCCGGTCATAGACGTGAACGGGAAGGTCATCGTCGGTTTCAGGCAGGACGAGATCGCGCGCGCCCTCAAGCGCTGACGGTCGACTCAGGTATCAGGGCGCCCCGCTACCCGGGGTACGGGGGACCGTTCCGCCGCGAGCCGCACGGTCCACCAGCTCAGGACCGCAGCGACAGCGGCCCCGACATTCAGACTTCCCTTCGACCCGGTCAGTGGAATACTGACTATGCCCGCTGATTCGCGCGCGAGGGCAAGCGCCGTTTCAGACAGACCGAGTTCTTCGTTGCCGACCAGCACCACGCCACGGAGCGGAAAATCGAACTCCTGCACTGGCGTACCCTTTGTTTCGAGCGCGAATACGGGCAACTGCGCGAGTTCACCCGGCAGTGTATCCACGTGCCGTACCGGCAATACGCGGTCTGCGCCCATAGCGGCTCGTTGCAGACGCGGATGGTTCAGGCGCACACACGAATCCACGAGGATGCAGCGCTCCATGCCAAAGGCCTCGGCGCTGCGGATAATTGATCCGGTATTGTAGGGACTTCGAACCGCTTCTGCGCAGACCGCCGTGTGCGGAAAAAACCGCCCCCGGGACGTGTCTGGCTGCTCGTGCGACGCCTGGCCGACAGACAGATCGGGTGGCTCGCAGTCGCATTCTGCTGCGATCGCGTAGACAAGTGCATCCACAGCCCGAATCATTGCGTCCCCACCCGCCTCTGTACCGAGCAGCTGCCGCAGCCGGGC
>SKKC01000439.1 GCA_007121695.1 Spirochaetales bacterium
GCAGGGTGACAGTTTCTGAAAAACTATTGCGTGCTCTACGCGATAATCGCTGTTGCGATCACACTCACCCCTACTGCGAACACATTGGTAACGCTGTGCATCATCATGGGGTAATAGACACTCCGTGATTTCTCATAGCAGATACCGTACACGATTCCGAGCCCAATCGCGTACACGATCTGGAATGGGTGATAGGTCAGCGCGAACGGCGAGAGCGACACGCCAACGTGCGCCAGGCCGAACACAATCGCGGCAATACAGTTGGCACTGCTGACGTGCTTCCCGGGCAGGGCTCCCTTCACGTACAACGCGAGCATCGTTATCGCAAACGACCGGAAGATAAGCTCTTCGGACGGTCCGGACAGAAAGAGCTGGAAGGCCAGCTGTCCGACGATGTTCCGTGTGGTCAATGGATACGGAAAGGTCTGAAACGTCCCTGCAGCGAAGACAATTACCATCGAGACGGCGATGTAGCCGAGAAAAATTACGACGAACAGGCGCACGTACCAGAATCCGACCGCGGGGTCGCCCCAGCCAAAGCCGAAGTCGATGTTCTTCCTTCGGGCGAGCAGTACCATGATCCCGAAGACAATGAGCGCCTGTACAACGTGATGCACCGAAATCCACGCGAATGCACCGTCCGGATCTATCCGTGTATAGGTGAACAGATCCGCAACCAGCCCGCCGATACGCGGGGTACCCAAAAGGACAATCGACACCAGCACTATCCAGCCGGTCTGCTTGAGCAGCCTCATTATCGGTGTTCCTCCTGCGATCGCTCGTCTCAACGAGCCGGAGCAGTCTATCATGTTTTAAGCTTACGCCGATAACTGACTCTGTAGCTTCCCGGTATAGATTTTCCACAATTCGCGAGAACTTTCCCGTAGCGTGATTTGTTGTTGGCCCCCTACGCTGAGGATCAACACAGACGCAAACAGGGTTTGCGCAAGACCAAGGAGGTCCTTATGAGAAAGCAATCCACATGGATTGGTGTTATTGCAATCGCGATGCTCGTGCTCATGACCGTAGCACCGGCGTTCGGTGCAGGTCGGCAGGAGCAGGCAGCAGCGGAACAGATTACGCTGCGTATGAGTTGGTGGGGTGGAGAGACACGGCATAATGCCTATCTCGATATGCTTGACCTGTTTATGGAGCAAAATCCAAATATTAGGGTCGAAGCGGAGTTCAGCGGTTGGGACGGATACATCGACCGCCTGCGGACACAGATGGCGGCGAACAATCAGCCGGATGTCTACATAGCTGGCCACGAGGGTCCCTGGATGGTTCTGCCATGGAGCGCGAGAGCAGATATCCGTGATTTCGATATCGATTTGAGTGCCTTTTCTCAGGTTCAGATCGAAGAGATTATGGACGCCGACCCCGATAACAGGCTTATTGGCATTCCCGTATCAGAGTCTGTTAGGGCCGCTTATCTTGTGAATGCCACCGTGTTCGAAGAACTTGGCATCGCGCTTCCGAGCAGAGACTGGACTTGGGACGATATGGCTGCGCTTGCGCAGGAAGTTTACGACCGGAGTGGTGGAGCCGTGCACGGTGTGCTCGATGAATCTGCCGGAATTCCGTACGGAAGTTTTGGACGGCGATCGTTTGATATTGCGATACATGGAAGTCCCCAGACGTCGCTTTCTGGCCATGAACACTCCGCTGAACAGCTTACTCGTACCTACGAGTGGTGGGGAGCCCTTCGGGCAAGTGGAGCTGCGACCCCTGCCGAAGTCAGTGTTCAGGCCGACGACGGTGCCAATAGCCCGATCGTGAACCGCGAAGCGGCAATGATGTCCACCGCTCTCGGCTCGTTTGCCCGCTTCCAGGCGAATACTCCCGATAACCTTGTGCTGATGCCTCCACCAGCTGGTGAGTATCCCTCGGACGAGCTTTCAGCCGGTATCAGCACACAGATCAGCTCACAAACTCGACACCCGGAAGCTGTAGCCCTGCTTGTAGATTTTTTACGAAACGATCGTGAGGCTGGGTTGATCTATGGAACTGAGAATGGTATTCCTGCCAACGCAAACTTTCGTGAAGCCTTGATCGAGCGAGGTTTGAGTGCGGACGAGGAAATACAGTTTGGTGTTCATAATTGGATCGTAAACAACCGTGAATCGGTGGGCTTTGTATTCCCTCATCCGTCAACCAGTGAGTTCCGCACACTTCAGTATGCGGAGGAGCAGGCGCTTGCATTCGGTCGACAGTCAGTGCAACAGACTGTTCAGAACATACTTCGACATGCACGTGACCTTGGAATGTAAGATAGCGGCAGTCACTTGAACTGAACGTAGGAGGTCAGCAGTATTGCTGGCCTCCATTTTTATCGATATCGGAGAATTCAGATGAAATCACGCCTGTCACCATGGCAACGGAAGCGATTGTCCGAAGCGGGGACCGCTTACGGTTTCCTATCCTTGTGGCTGATCGGACTCTTTACCTTTACGCTCTGGCCGTTCGCTCACTCAATCCATCTTGCTTTCACGAATTACAGCTTCGATCCAACCTATGAATACGTTGGATTCGCGAATTTTATCCGGGGTTTTACCGACGGTTTGTCGCTCACCTCAATGAACGTAACTGCCCGTTTTGCGATTGTTTCGGTTCCTTTGCGGCTTGCGGTGGCGCTGTTTGTCGCAGTGCTCTTAAACAAAGGAATACGAGGGCTCGGAATATATCGGACTGTGTACTACATTCCGAGCCTGGTTGGATCGGGGGTCGCTGTTGCAATTATGTGGCGCCGGATTTTCGGGCGTCGAGGGCTCTTCAACAACGTGATCGCGCTTTTCGGTTTACAGGGGCAGGACTGGATTGCCAACCCGGATACAGCCCGCTTTATGCTGGTGCTGCTTTCTGCCTGGCAGTTCGGGTCTGCCATGCTGATATTTCTGGCTGCCTTGAAGCAAGTCCCGCAGGAAATGTACGAGTCTGCAGAGATTGATGGAGCGGGTGTTGTCCGGCAGTTCTTCGGAATTACCGTACCGCTTATTTCCCCGGTGATCTTTTTCAATCTGACCATGAATATCATTAACGCCTTCCAGGTTTTTACACAGGCGAAAATAATCACGAACGGCGGCCCTATGAACGAGACTATGTTCATGGTGCTGAATATCTATAATCAGGCGTTTCGCTTTGGAAACATGGGATACGCGTCGGCGCTTTCATGGATTCTCTTACTCATTATTGCGACATTCACCGCGATTAATTTCGTTTCGTCCCGGTACTGGGTGTATTACGAGACACGGATGAAATAGGGGGCACCATGACAGTTTCAACAGAAGTCAGACCAACCATCGGCAGACAGGGCCTATTCAGTCGCATGTCGGACTCCGCGAAAACGAGAACGTACATTTCTGCGGGAGTGCGTCATCTGTTTCTCGCCGCGTTCGGAATCATTATGGTATACCCGCTCTTATGGCTGGTATTCAGTACGTTCAAGCCGAATGTAGAAATCTTTTCGAGCGCCAGCTTGCTGCCACAGACATGGGAGTTCAGTCATTGGAGACAAGGGTGGAGCGCGATACGTGGACATACCTTTGGAACATTCTTTCTAAACTCAGCGGTCATATCAGGGCTCTCGATTGTGGGGACGTTGATTTCCTGTAGTCTCGCTGCGTACGCATTCTCTCGATTCCGGTTCCCGCTGAAACGAGTATGGTTCAGTATATTACTGGTTACCATGATGCTCCCTTCGCAGGTACTCATGGTGCCCCGGTACATCCTCTTCGTGAACCTCGGCTGGATCGACAGTTTCGCGCCGTTGACGGTTCCCAACTTCTTCGGTTCTTCGGCCTTTTTCATTTTTCTGATCACGCAGTTCATTCGAGGCATACCCTACGATCTGGACGAGTCGTCGTTCATAGACGGATGTTCACGTGTGCGTTTCCTGTGGAGTATTCTGCTTCCGCTCATGCGGCCGGCACTGTTCACTGCTGCTTTGTTCACGTTCATGTGGACCTGGCAGGACTTCATGGGCCCGCTTATCTACATTACATCGGTCCGCTTGTATCCTATGCCGCTCGCCTTGAATCTCTTTGTCGATGCCCAGGCTGCCGTAAACTGGGGTGCGCTTCATTCCATGATGGTGTTCTCGATCGCCCCGATCATTATTCTGTTCTTTTTTGCGCAGCGCTACTTTGTGGAGGGTATCGTCACAACCGGCATGAAGGGTTGACGGTTCATATGGGCGGCCATAACAATGGACCGCAGGACAGGAGGATTGTATATGGACATCGTCATTGATCTTTTCCGGTTTCTGCATTTTCTCGGGCTCGCGCTGTTACTTGGCGGACTTCTGGTCGATCTGAAGTCGCTTCAACGAAATGTACGACCGGCCGTCGCTGCAGGTGCGGTGCTGCAGCTCGTAAGCGGGCTTGCACTGTTCGGTCTGCTCGTGACCGATATTGACCATCTGAAAGCGACGGTCAAGCTTGTACTGCTTGCGGTCGCGTGTGTTCTGGTGTTTCTGGCTCGAAGACGCGGGTTTTCGGCACGCAGTTTTGGTTCGGTCACTTCGCTGACGGCAGTAATTACCGCGATCGCGGTCTTCTGGTAAGAAGACTGGTTACTCGCTATGGACTCTGTGACTCAAAACCGCCCCAATGTCGTCTGGATCATGTCCGACCAGCACCGCGCGCAGGCGCTCGGCTGGAACCACGATCCGAACCTGAGCACGCCGGCAATCGACAATCTTGCCCGAAGCGGCGTTGTATTCTCGAACGCGGTTGCGGGTACCCCCTGGTGTACGCCCTTCCGATCGGCGCTTCTGACGGGCATGTATCCGCATCAGAATGGTTGCTCTTCAACTCCGTCGCGCCTCGACCCGAGGCTCAGTACCGTCGCGCACGCGTTTAACCAGGCCGGGTATCATACCGCGTGGGTGGGTAAGTGGCACCTGGCAGGTTCCAACAGCGCAACGCACCACGTACCCGTCGACGAGCGGGGCGGGTTTGCCTACTGGCGCGGGTACGAGAATAACAACAAGCAGAACGACGTGTGGGTTTACGGGGGCGAATCCGAAGAACCAGAGCGTCTGCCGGACTACGAGACCCGATCGTTGTCCAGAGTTTTCCTGAACCACCTTGGTGACCACGTGTCCCGTAAACCAGAGACTCCGTTCTTCGCGGTCCTCTCCGTACAGCCGCCGCACAGTCCATACGTGCCGCCGTTCGGCAGAGATACCCGCTCTCCCGCTACAGTACACCTGCGACCGAATGTGCCGGTTTCTAAGCGGGTGCAGGAAAAAGCCCGGCGGGACATAGCCGGATATGCAGCCATGGTCGAAGAAGTCGACTCCATGGTCGCAGACGTATGGGCAGGGTTGAAGGACCTCGGCGTGGACAGGGAAACCTATATTATCTACTTAAGTGACCACGGCGATATGCTTGGCAGCCACGGACAGTGGGAGAAATCATCACCCTGGGAAGAAAGCATACGGATTCCATTCGTAGTCGGGTGTACAGGCGCCCAATCTCATATACAGGTGGGCGAGGTCGACCATCCGCTGAACCACATCGACATTGCCCCGACCAGTCTCGGGCTGTGCGGTATCGATACGCCCGAGGCAATGGTCGGGTACGATTTCTCGCACATGATCGTTCACCCCAAACGGCAGTTCCCAAGGCACGAAGAGGTCGCGTCAGCACCTCCACAGGCAGCGTATCTGCAGCAGGTGCCACGGAAATACCACGCGAATTCGGTCAACAGGGCATGGCGCGGAATCGTGACGAAGGACGGCTGGAAGTACATATGCACGCCCGACAACGACTGGCTCATGTTCGACCTGAACGACGACCCGTACGAAATGAACAACCTCTGTTACAACACGGTGTATCAGTCGCAGAAGGAGAAACTTCACGACGAGCTTGTGAGGTTTATCGCTGATACGGGCGACGAATTCCCCCTGCCAGACGTACGTTTGAACCGCTGATTATACGCGTGCTTTCACACGCTCGAGTTCCGCTCGCATGGCGTCAATTGTCTTCTGCGTCCGCTCTGTTTCTGTCAGCGAAGCGGGGTCTTCGGGAAAGAGCGGAAACTCGAAGTGAACAGAAACGATTCCATTCCAGTCCGTTTCCGGAAGCAATTTGTTGAAGCGATCCCAGTCGACCATTCCAGTGCCGACCGGACAACTTACCGCTTCAAAGCGACCGTCTTCCGTGCGAACCCAGTATCCGTCTTTCGCGACGATCGTTCGTATCCATTTTGCGAGTCTGCGCATACCGAGTTCCCAGCCGCTTCCGCTTTCTATGACCGCGTGCCGCACATCGTATTGAAAACCGATCGCATCCGGTGGCAGACCGTCGAGAAGCGGATACAGATCCCACACAGGGCTTCCAACCCGGGTGCCCGCGTGGTTCTGATACGCCCCGTGTATGCCGTGTCGGGTGTTCAGCTCCGCAAGTTGCTCAAAGGTGGCCCGATGTGAAACAAGCGATTCGTCCACCGACGTGCCATAGTCGAGGTAGCCCATTCTGTAGGCCTCGACTCCGCAGGAGGCCGCCGCCTTTACGACTGCCTCGGATTCTTCGGTAACAGCAGTGATCCCCGTAACGATGGTCGGGCAGGACACACCCTTTGCGGCGAGCGTTTCCACTACACGCGGGAGGTCCGTGTCTACCGATGCCGGTTCGACGTGCCCTCCAGGTCGCACCGACAGATCGACTCCGTCAAAGCCGGATTCCGAAACCACACGAGCCAGACGCTCCGGATCGAGCCACTGAAGCGGTTTTGTAAATACTACGTACTGTTTTTCCATGTTCCGCTCCGCGTCCTAGTCCAGCGACCAGGGTTTCCGGTACTCGTAGTGCAGCATATTGTTCGCCGCGTCGCTGTTCGTGAATCGTTCCGAGTCAGCATCCCACCGAAGGCGTTCCCCGGTTGCAAGCGCAATGTTTGCAAGGTGGGCGAAGCTTGTGGATCGGTGCGCTTCCTCGAGGCTGCAATATGGCTTCACGGAGTGGTCCCGTACTGCGTCCATGAAGTTGTCGATCAAAATGGCTGTGGAGTTTTCCTTTATACCGAGGTCACCGAAACTGTCGCTGCTTTCGATGTGCTTCTCTTCGGGTTCAATGAGTCTATCCCAGTCCTGGAACTGCCCCGCTTTCGTCGGAACAACCGCGTAACCATTCTGATCGGCGCGCAGGGTGCCTTTGGTTCCTCTCAACTCGATTTCGCCTCCGGGGATCGCGTATCCGGCTGATGCTTCGTTAATCTGGAACTCAAACACGCGACCCGAGGCAAACTCGAAGAGCACCGTCAGGGTGTCCGGGATGTCCCTGTCGTCCTCGACCGCGTAGTTACCGCCGACGGCGGTGACCGAGATCGGTGCAAGCTCGCCGGTGAGCCAACGTGTCACGTCCATGTAGTGCACACCCCAGTTCCCCATTTGAGAACTGAACTCGCTCTGCCACCTGAAGTTATACGGCGCGATGCTCTTCGAGTACGGGCGATACGCTCGAGGCCCAAGCCAGAGATCCCAGTCGAATCCCGCAGGAGGTTCCTGCGGCGCAGCTTTCCCGATCCCGCTCACGAACATGTTGCTCGTGTGCGATGCGTACGCGTTCACGACCTTGCCGACAATGGTATCCGCACCGCGCTCTGCGAGTGCACGGTAGATAGACGATCCCCGCCTGTTCAGACAGACGCCTGCAACGCGGCCGGTCTCCGCTTCTACCTCGATCATCCGACGGCCCTCGTACACGGTCGCCGTCAGCGGTTTCTCGACAAAGACGTCCTTTCCTGCGCGGAAGGCCATGACCGTCTGAACGGCGTGCCAGTGATCCGGGGTGCTGATCACAACGGCGTCAATATCCTTCCGATCAAGGACGTCACGAAAATCGGTATACCGGTCGATCGAACCCGGGAGGTTCTCGTTCAGCTGTGGAACTTTACGATTCGCAAGAAAGACCGGATCGACCTTGCTTCGGTCGCGCTCCGCGTAGGGTACGTAGACGTCGCACAGGGCCACGACTTCGGCTTTCGGATTCGCAAGTGTGTATTCCAGTAACTGCGTTCCCCGATTTCCGACACCAATAAAACCCAGCCGTACCTTATCCATGATTCCTCCGTTCAAGATCTGCTGCAGGTAGAACCCGCCTTATTTCGTCCGTTCTATACCCGAACCCCAGTCGACCGATGCACGACGACACATCAACCAATCCGTTGCGACGCCGGTACAGCCCTGGGTGAACCGCGGCCTCGGGCGTCGAAGCCTCCGGGTAAAACTGCATGCTGTTGGTTTCCACGCCCATAATGGTGCCTGAGTAGTACCCGAGCTGGGCGTGCGGTATCTGCGCCAGCATGGGGTTTGTAAGATCCTGGACCATAATCTGCATACCGTGCTCCTTCGCCCAGCAGAGCGACAGAAGCGCACCGGTCTGCGTCTTGCAGGTCTTGAGCGCAACCCCGTTCCAGCCGAGTTCGTAGCCGAGCTTCACGAGTTTCCAGTCGTGGGCGCTTTCGTCCATGAACAGGGGTTTGCGCATCGCGACCGAATGCACGTCGATTCGATGTGCCTCCAGGTCGTAGGGAAACGGTTGCTCGACGTACAGAAGCGA
>SKKC01000025.1 GCA_007121695.1 Spirochaetales bacterium
ATCGAGAGGGAGTCGGACTCCATGACCGAGAAGTACAGAATGTCGTTGATAATCCTGTTCAATGAGGCTGCCGACACCAGCACACTCGAAAGGTATTTCTGTTGCCGATCCGTGAGCGGAGTCGTCGAAAGCAGATCGGAGAAACCGATTACCGCGTTCAGTGGGGTCCGCAATTCGTGGCTCATGCGCGCGAGAAACTCGCTCTTGGCCCGGGTCGCTGTTTCCGCCCTGTCCCGCGCCTCGAGGACCGATCGCTCCCGTGCCGCGCGTTCGACGGCTCCGGCAATGGCGTTCGCCGCCATTCGAACCAGATCGATTTCCCACTTCTGCCAGTCGTTATGCTTTCGGACAGAGTCAAAGCCGATGAAGCCGATAATTCCTGACTCGGTCGCAATCGGGACTTCCAGAAGACTCTGTATGTCCTGAGCGGCCAGTTCCTCGCGTTCGCGCTCCGCTGTCACGGGGAGATCGTTCACTCGCGGGACAAAGACGTAGTCGTCCCTCAGTATCCTCTTTGCCCACCACGAGTAATCGTCTATCCGGACGTTCTGCATGCGTTGGATCTGAGCCCGTACTCCGTCACGGCACCATTCGTGGGTCGTACTCGCCCGGGTCTGGTCTTCGTTAAAGCGAAACACGTACGCGCGGTCCACATCGAAGTGCTGTGCGAGTAACTCCAGCGCCTGACTGATCTCGGCGTCGACGGACCCGACCGGAGCCTGTATGAAGTTTGTGGAGATGGTGCTTACGATTTGCTGGAGTGCGTGTTGGCGTTCGAGCAGCTCTTCGTACTGCTTGCGTTTCGTAATGTCTATCGCGATTCCGACATGGCGAACCACCGTTCCTGCCTCGTCGTATATCGGATACGATCGGGCATTGACCCAGGCGATCGAGTTGTCGCGCCGCCATACCCGGTACTCCATGTCCATGTGAAAGGTCTTTCGATACTCTGCGTCGGCAGCAGCGACGGTGGGTCTGTCGTCGACATGGATGCTGTCCAGAAACGAGGACGGGTTTCGGTAGGCTTCTTCGATGGAGTTCCTGTACTTTGTCTCGTACGAGTCGCTGACGTAGAGAAGCTGGTTCAGATCGCGCGATCGCACCCAGAACACGGCGTCTACGCTGTCGACGATCTCGTGGAAGTTCCGCTCGCTTTCGCGAAGCATCTGCTCGAGCGTGTGCTGCTCGGTTATGTCCTGAATGACACCTGCCAGCCGGATAACGCGACCGTCGGCGAGCAGCGGTTTTCCTGACGTTCGCACCACGCGGCGCGAACCGTCTTTCCTGCGCAGCCTGCAGGTCAGGTCGTAGGGTCGCTGTTCGTCTGCAGCGGCTTCTATTGCGGCGCGCAGTCTGTCCTGATCCTCTAACTCGTAGTAGGAAAGCGCGGCTTCTTTTTCGGTGACGTCGCCAGGCTCGACTCCGTAGATCATGTAGACGCCTCGTGTCCACGAAACCGCACCCGAAGCGATGTCGAGCGCCCAGGCACCGATATGAACCATCTCTTCGAAAGAGTCCCAGATAGGTGAGTTTTTTTCTACAGACTCAGCCCAGGACCGGAACTCGTCCGGAATGCTGTCTCGAGCACGTTCTGCCATATACCGCCTCTTTTTTACAAAATCTATAATATCACGATAAAATTAGTAACGCTACGTGCGATCCGGCTCGGAGTTACGAGTCTGTAGCGCGAGCAGGGCGTCGAGCCTGCCCTGTACCTCAAGCCCCGCGTTTCTGCCGGCACCAGCGAAGATCACCGTGGAATCCTTCCTGTTCCGGAGTTCGACGTGGAGTACCGCCTGCATGCTCTCGCCGACCCGGCTTGCCATGTCCTCGCGGGTGGGGCCCAGAAGTAACCCTGCCTGCGCGCGTTCCGCTCGAACCGTGAGCTCGTACGTGCGATCTGACATGGACCAGACCACTTCGTGATCGTGAATCTGCAGGTCGGTGGTGCGTGCCCGGGTGTAGGTGGCAAAGCGGTGGAGGTTCCCGTCGTGATGAAAGCCGGCAATGAAGCCCGGAAACGCGCCGCGAAGCCACGGAATCACGGCAATGGAGCCGAAAAAACTGCTGCCCCCGCCTGGAAAGTGATTGCTCTGCATCCAGATGTAGGCCTCCGGAAACGATGCTCCCCAGTCTTTTTCCATGTAGCCGCGGCCGCCGGTAAAGACAACCTGCCTGCCGGACGCGCGAAGCGTCCCCTCGAGCGGGTGGTCGAAGCTCAACACACCGTGGTTGCACTCCATACGCGGGATAAAGGTGTAGGGCCCCATGACCCCGGGTGAAGCGAGTCGTACCGGCCACGGCAGAAGCGGCCCGAACGACACCTCACCGCTGACCGGAATGTCGCCATCGGGGATATCAAGAAGCACTCGCCTGTCGGTGAAGCGGTTCGGCCCGACGCGTACATCAAACTCGTCCCGGGACGCCAGAAACGAATCGACGGGGTATCGGTGATACGCGGCCGCTCCGGTCGAACCGTTGAGTACCTGCACGAAGCAGTGTTCGCGATCGGGGTCCCGGCTGCGGAATATTCCGGGAATAATAGCCCATCGCTCTGATTCGTCCGCACTGACGAGCTTGTAGTACCAGCCTTCGAAGAAGGGCGGCCGCCGAGTGTGTCCGTGGTACAGCTCCGGTTTCATGAAACGTTTCGTTGAGATCATCGTGTGGATATTAAACGCTCACCGAGCCGTTCCCGCAAGTAGCAGAGCGGACTCACGCGGCTGCTCAGCGTCCAAAACGAAATAAAAACACAAATAAATGCAAAGGAGTTGCAAAAAAATGTTGACATATGACAAATCGGGTTTATGATTTCCAGAGCAAATCAAGGAGGATCTGATGGAAAACATTCAGACGATAGTCGATTTTTTCCTCGGGTTAGGTGCCAGTGTGTTCCTGCCCATTGTCATTCTTATTCTTGCCCTCGCGTTCGGGGCAAAACCGGGACGCGCGCTGCGCGCTGGTCTCATGGTCGGTGTCGGATTCGTTGGAATCGGCATCGTTCTGGACGTACTGTTCGGCAATCTTGGTCCGGCAGCCGAAGCGATGGTCGAGCGTTTCGGGATCGAACTGAGCATTATCGACGTTGGCTGGCCGGCAGCGGCGGCGATCGCATTCGGTTCGGAAATCGCGGCGCTCATTATCCCGGCGGGAATCCTGCTGAACCTCGTGCTTCTGTTTGCAAAGGTTACCAAGACCATCAACATCGATATCTGGAACTTCTGGCACTTTGCATTCGTCGGCGCAATCGTGCAGGTTGTTACCGGATCGATCTGGCTCGGACTGGCGTCCGCCATGCTCTTTGCCGCCTTCATTCTGTTCCTCGCAGACTGGACCGCACCGGCGACGCAGAAACTCATGGGTATGCAGGGGATTTCACTGCCTCATGGTTTTTCGACCGCCTTTGTCGTGCCCGCGGCCATAGTGAACCGCGTAATCGACTACATTCCCGGCCTGAACAGCATTGAGGCAGACCCGGAAGCAGTGCGAAAGCGCTTTGGTGTAGTCGGTGAACCGGTGCTTCAGGGCTTTATTATCGGCTCGATTATTGCGCTGCTCGCGTACGCAGGCGATGGACCGGTTGCTGGCTGGATGACACAGGTGCTGCAGGTTGGTGTTGCGCTCGCAGCCGTTATGGTTCTCATGCCTCGCATGGTGGCGCTTCTCATGGAAGGACTCATTCCGCTTTCGGAAGCCGCGCGAGAGTTTCTGCAGAAAAAGGCGGGGGCCCGTGAACTCTACATTGGTCTCGATTCCGCAATCGCAATCGGGCACCCCACGTCCATCGCGACATCGTTGCTTATGGTGCCGATCACTCTGCTGCTGGCCATTATACTTCCGGGAAACCGGGTGTTGCCCTTCGGCGACCTTGCAACCATTCCGTTCATGGTTTGTATGATGATTCCCATTGTAAAGGGAAACGTTGTTCGTGCGACCATAACGGCAACCGTTGTCATGATCCCGACTCTGTACATCATGAACGCGATGGCCGGTGTGCACACCGAAGTTGCCCGCCTGTCAGGATTCAGTTTCCCTGAAGGTGCGACCACGATCACGAGCATGGTCGACGGTGGGAACTGGCTTGCTGCAGCGTTTACCTGGGCCGCGAGCAATTTCTGGCTCGGTCATGGGCTGATCCTTGTTGCACTCGTCGTGCTGTGGGTCATGTTCAAGAAAAACACTGCGTCCTGGCACAAGATCGGCGGGTATACCGAAGACTGACGGGACACCAGTAATGACCCGGCGGTCTCGTGGAACTGACGGCCGCCGGGTGTATTCAGTTCGACATCGGAAAGGAATCTCACAATGAATGACCAGGGGCTTCAGTTTGTGGACTTGGTGAAGAAAGAGCTGGTGCTCGATCGTCTTGTAGCCACTGATCGTACCGACGCGCTTTCGAAAATGACCGATATTCTGGTGAAACGCGGATACTGCAAGGCCTCGTTTCCGGACGCGATTCTGGAACGGGAACGGGCACACCCGTCGGGCCTGCCCATGGCGGGGCATAAGATAGCGATTCCGCACGCCGACGCTGAGCACGTCATTACCTCCACCATTCTCTTCGCCCGTCTGGAAAAGCCAGTCGAATGGTGCTCCATGGGAAGTGTCGATGACCGTATGGATGTACGGCTCGTATCGATGTTCGCGCTGAAGGACAAGCGTTTGATCGGCGATATGCTTGAGACGCTGATAACGGTATACCAGCACGACGAAATCCTCGACGCGCTTATTACCGCCGCCGATTCGGACGGCATGTACGAAATACTGAAGCAGGCGGTGCAGACCTACGAGGTCAGAAACTCATGAAGTTGAGTGGAACGACGGCTTCTCCCGGAATCGTCCATGGCCTCGCTGTTGTCTATGAGAAACCCGATCTGACAATCGGGGAACGTGAACCCGATTCGGTCGACGCCGAGGCTTCGAGGCTCCGCGCCGCCGCAACAACCGCCGTGCAGGAGCTGAAAGAGCTTCAGGACGCAGTCCGCGGCCGTCTTGGCGATGAGTTCGCCCACATTTTTCGTTCGCAACAGACAATTGCCGAAGACGACGCAATTCTTGGCGAGGTCGTCGAGGCGCTGCAGGCGCAGCCGATACCGGCGGAGAAGGCGCTTACGCACGTGTTCCAGACCTACACCGCCATGTTCGACGAGCTTTCGGACGACGACTACAATAAAAGCCGCGGGGCAGACATTCACGACGTGTATCAGCGGATCCTCCGTATTCTGCTTGGAGTGCCCGAGGTGACCCTCGCTCGCGTGCAGCCGGGAAGCATTATCGTCGCGAAGGATCTGCTGCCAAGCGATACCGCGACCATGGACGTCACGAATGTCAAGGGTATCGTGACCGCGCAGGGTGGTCCCACCTCTCATGTGGCAATCCTCGCGCGGAACCTTGGTATACCGGCGGCGGTTGCCGTGCCGCAGGTGTGCGAGCAGGTCGAAGACGGCATGGAGATCGGCCTCGATGCGACCGATCCCCTGCACGCAGACGTATACATAGGTCCCACTGCCGATGAGACACGTCGTCTTGACGAGCGTGACGAACTCTATCGGATCCGTACAGAACGGAGCGCAACCTATGCCGGACGGAAACCGCTGACCCGTGACGGTCATGAGGTCGAGTTTTCGGTAAACGTCGGCGCGACCGAGGAACTCGCTGCTGCCGTGGCAACCGGTGTACAGAGCATAGGCCTGTATCGAAGCGAGTTCCTTTTTCTCAACTCAGCCCGTCTCCCCGACGAGGAACGGCAGTTCAACGCGTACCGCGCAGCAGCAGAACAGTTTTCCGGGGGATACGTCGTGATTCGTACCCTGGACATCGGTGGTGACAAACAGATTCCTGGAATGGCGCTTCCGGCCGAGGAGAACCCGTTTCTCGGAAACAGGGGTATACGCCTGTGCCTTTCACAGCCCGAACTGTTTCGTGTGCAGCTTCGCGCGATCCTGCGGGCGAGTGCGTTTGGAGAGATCAGGATCATGTTTCCAATGGTTTCCGGACTCCCCGAGGTAGAAGAAGCGCTGGAACTGTTATCGCAGGAACGGGAGAAACTCCGGGAGCAGGGCATCCCGTACGACGACCGCATGCAGACGGGAGTCATGATCGAAGTTCCCTCAGCAGTATTTCTTTCCGATGAGCTCGCACAACGGGTCGATTTTTTCAGTATTGGAACCAACGACCTGACGCAGTATATTCTGGCATCTGACAGACTGAATCATACGGTCGCTCGCTACTATCGGCAGTATGACCCGTCCGTGTTTCGTGCGATACGGCAGGTCGTAGAATCAGCCCACCGATACGGGCGATGGGTCGGTGTCTGTGGTGAACTGGGAGGTGACCCACGTGCAGTTCCGGCGCTGCTTGGTCTTGGTGTCGACGAGTTGAGCATGAGTGCCTCCTCCGTCGCCGAAGCAACGTTTTCGGTCTGTACCGACAGCTATGAGGGAATGAAACATATCGCCGGTCTCGTAACTGGCGCATCGACCGACACGGAAGTAGCGAGTATTCTCGCAGAGCATTACACACAGAAGGAGCAGAACGCATGAAAACACGAAAGAAGATTCTGGTCGCCTGCGGGACCGCAATTGCAACATCGACCGTCGTCGCCCGGAAAATCGAAGAGGAGCTTGAGAAACGGGGAATCGCCGTCGAGACAACGCAGTGCAAGGCCTCGGAGGTGCCTTCAAAGGCGGAGGGGCATGACCTGATTGTTGCAACGACCTTTGTGTCCGGAGCCGGAGACATTCCCGTCATACAGACTGTGTCATTTCTGACCGGAGTTGGTATCGAAGCTGATATTGACAGGATTATTTCGTATATTGAGGGTGCATAGGGCATGCCAAAAATAGACGACATTGAGTTTACAAAGCTGGTATCAGACGGGAAGGTGTACCGGGCTCCATGTATCGTATATCGAAACTCGGTCGACGGCCGGTGGTGGCGCAAGGACGGGGGGCGTTTTCTCCCCGAAGACTTCAGCGCAGTCGTGGACGCGAAGCCCGAGGCGGTTGTGCTCGGTCGCGGAATCATGAACCTCGTGGACGTTCCGGATGAAACGGTGTCATTTCTGGAGTCCTGCGGCGCACTCGTCGAGGTACTGGAGAGCAGGGAAGCCGCGACACGCTATAACGAGCTGTTTTCCAGCGGGAAAAACGTGGTCGGAGCGTTTCATCTTATGTGATCAGAATACTGGCAGGTATCAATGGAAAAACGGCGTCAACGACTGGATCAACTTCTGAATCGCATTCGCGTACAGCAGCAGACATCGATCGCTGATCTTGCCAGGTTTTTCGATGTATCCACCGCGACTATACGACGCGACATAAAAGCTCTCGAGGCAGAGGAAGCGATTGTACAGACCGTGGGTGGCGGTGTCCTGTATCAGATGGAAGCAACCGGTGCACTCGACCGGCGGCAGGTATCACAGGCTGTTGAAGAAAAGATTCGTATTGCGGAGTTCTGTACAGAACTCGTGCGGGATCATGACGACGTACTTATCGGACCGGGAACGACAACGTTTCTGATCGGGAAAATTCTGAGTGGAGTCACACATCACTCGTTTCGTGTCATTACGAATTCGCTTGAGCTTGCATCCGAAATGAGCGCTGCGGCCAATATTCGAACCCTGCTCCTCGGAGGCGAGGTCTGGAACAAATATACGATAGCACCAGAGTCGGGCTACGATTATTTTTCGAGGTGCCATCATGACCATACGCTGATCCTTTCCGGTGACGGTTTCGATGTTTCCTTCGGCGTCTCGATTTTCGAGACGCGCATGGTTTCTGTTCTTCGGGACATGGTTCGGGTATCGAATCGGGTCATTCTCGCGCTTGATTCGTCGAAAATCGGCAAAGCGCGGTTCAATCAGGTCGCGGAGACGCGGAATATCCACCTGCTGGTTACCGATACGGGCGCGCCGGCAGACTTCGTTCGCACGGTTCGGGCACTTGGAGTCGAGGTAGTAACGGTATGATAGAACTGTACTTTTCGTTCCTGGGCGAGCACGCAATGCGTGCCGTGTATTTCTACCGTGAGCATGCGCTTGTGCTCAACGTTCTGGTCGTCGTGTGTGGTGTCTTTTTCACGATTGCTCATCGGAATACCCTGACGGTTGAAGCGCTGCTTCGCGATCGCTACAGTACGAATGATATGCGAACAGTCGTTCGCGAACTGCAGGAAACGCCGCTGGGTACCGAGGATCTTCAGGACATAAAACGCGCGCTGAAGTTTCCGCTGATATCATCGACCTGGCATATTCTGTTCTATACCATAACACACGAAAACATCGTAAAGGTGCTGCGACGAAAATACGGAGGACACACGCTGTCATGAAAACAATTGAACTTACAGTAGAAAACGAAACCGGACTGCACAGCCGGCCTGCGGATCTGTTCGTGCGAACTGCAAAACTCTATGAAAGCACGATTTCCGTGCAAAAGGGCGAGAAGGTTGCCGATGCCAAGAACATAATCAAGGTAATCCTTCTCAACGTATCGCAGGGAACCGGTATACAGGTACACGCCGACGGCCCGGACGAAGACGACGCCCTGGCAGACCTGAAG
>SKKC01000049.1 GCA_007121695.1 Spirochaetales bacterium
ACCGCTGGTCAACCCTGCTCTACGATTGATCGTCAAGGGCACGCGCATGACAGCAAAGTGGTTACTGTTTTCAATAGGCGGGCTCATTCTCATTGGCGCCGGCGTCAGCGTAATTGGTGAAGCGATTATTCTGAAGTCGGCAGCCGACAGCGTCGGCGAATGGTTCTGGATGGGCACGCTGGGTCTCGTGATCCTCAACAGCGGGGTCAGTCTCTTCGGCCAGGGCGTTGTGACCCGGGTGCAGATGCTGAACGGCCAGTCCTGACACCCGCTGGTTATCGTATTGCAGGTAGCGGCAGGCGAATATTCACCCTGGTACCGTCGACGCTTCCGGCCATCTGCAGCTCGCCACCCAGCTCTTCGGCGAACGCGCGAATGAGATCCATGCCAAGACCTCCTGATTCGCCGCTTACGGCGGCGTCCGGTATTCCCTGACCGTCGTCTGAGTACCGTAACAAAAGATCATCCCCGTCACGCTCGAGATGAATGCCGATGTGTCCGGGTTCGTTATGGCCGGCGTCGTCGGGGTATGCGTGCTTTACCGTGTTGCTGATAAGTTCGTTCAGAATCATGCCGATTCGAGAGAGCGTTTTTACCGGAAGCCGGACATCGCTGACCTGAACGTCGGGCAGCAGACGCTTCTGGTGAGACAGCAGTTCGAGAATATCGCGGATCAGGCTCGGCAGATACTCGGACGCCGAAAGCGTGTTCGAGTCCTCGGAAGACCGGTACAGTCTGTCGTACAGCAGCGTCATGCTGTGAACGTGAGTCTTCAGCTCCTGAAGCACGGTTTCCGGTGCAGATGCGTGTTTTCCCCGCGCCTTCAGCGACAGAAGGCTCTCGATCGAGAGCATCTGATTCTTGAGTCGGTGGTGAATATCGCGGATCAGGTGTTCTTTTTCTTCGAGGAGCTTCCTGATCTGCTCTTCCCGGTCCTTGTGGTAGGTAACGTCGTGAAACGCTATGAGGTCTGCAGTCCCGTCGGCAAGGGCTACCGAACGGTACTCGAGTTCCATCCATATCGTGTGTCCCTCCCGATGTACGCCTTGCACAATATCCGGCTGGTTCGGTGCGGCATCCGTGAACCGAAACACGACATCGTGATACGCAGGCGCAATGAGCGAGTCGAGTGTCTGTGAGAGCATATCCTGACGCTCATACCCGAACATGCGAAGCAGTGCGTCGTTCACATGCAGAATTCCGCCTCCCCTGTGCAGCAGCAGTCCCTCGACACTGAGCCCGAACAGCGTCTCAAAGCTTTCGGTGGTCTCCTGTACGCGGCGGTAGCTGCGCTGTGCCACGACGGCGTCGTTTATGAGGCGGGAGACAACCTGTATCAGGGTAATGTCGCGCGCTCGAACGCGCGCGCTCGGCCGTGTACACGATATGGTAAGCGCGCCGACTGTCGTCTGCCGTTCGACCAGTGGAAGCGCGACGAGCGACCGCACACCGTAGCGTTCCAGGTCGCCCGCGAAGGACTCTATCGTTTCGGGGGGGCGGCTCGTGTCCTGTATTTCGAGATAACCCTTTTTCTGCATGGCGCGCACAATCACCGGCACGTCCATGGGAATTTCGCGCGGACCGGAGTCCTCCAGAATGGGAGGGAAGGATGGGCCGTTTCGTCTCCAGTGATGGGTAACGCGAAGAGACGCCTGATCGTCTGACGCCAGCCCGAGCGTGACCCAGTCGACACCGAGGTGTTTTCCAAGCTTTCTCATGGCGAACAGGAGATCATCGTCCACGGTTTCCGGGCTTGTCTGCACGAAACGTCGTGAAATAGCGTGGACCGTCGCCTGGTAGCGTGTCTGTTCGCGTTGCTGCGCCAGATAGCGATGCTCGGACGTCACGTCGCGAACGATTACAAGACTTCGCTCCTCGTCAATACGCGTCAGGATGGACTCGAATGTTCGTGTCTCGCCAGCAATCTTCGCCTCGAACGCGTACGGGCGTGGTGTCTCCGTATCCCCGGCGCGCCGTGCTGCCTGCACCTGTTGCCGGTGCCGTTCGAGCACGTCCGGGCCCATGACTTCGCCAATTGATTTTCCGATGAGCTCGTGAGGCGGCCTCGCGAGTATCGTCGGATCCGGCGCATGCACTTCCTGGTAGATACCGTCTGCGTCGAACACGAACATGGAGTCCGGAATAACGCGCATTAACGCCTGGTTGCGAAGAATCTGTTCCCTGAGCGATATCTGCTCGAAGGTACGGCTGACTGCGTCCTGTATCGCCTCTACGAGCGAATCTGCCTGGTCCTGCTCCTGTCGGAACTTCTCGTGAGCTGCGGCCATGCCCCCCGCGTCGGAACTGCGGGGCAGGTCAGGACGGCGTACGACCTGAAGCAGGGCGACCACCCGCTCGACTCCGAACGTTCGGCGAAGCTCCTGCCGTATGCTCGCAGCCTCGCCGTCGGCATGTGATACCAGAAACACCTGTATGTCGGGATGCGCGCGAAGCTGTTCGAGCGCGTCTGCGAGTGTCGCGGCGCCGAAGACGGTACATCCCCGACCTGTCAGGTACGCTGCCGTTATCGCCCGTGCCTGGGCATGTGACTCAAGAAGTAGTACAGCGATCTGCCGCGACATGTTCACGATTCCTAAATAATACTAAATATCTATTATCTTTGATAGAGCTATATGTCGCCCGGCTCGTCCGAAACTGCATTTCATGTCTGCTACGAGCGTAGCGGCGATTCGCTCCCGGTCCATTGAGCATACATGCCATCGGCATAATGATGACCCCTGCTCATGGAGAATTCAACGTCCCGACTGCAGGCACTGCTCGGTCGAAACATACGCACCGCCCGCGAAAAACGTGGCTACAGCCAGCAGATGCTCGCAGAGCGTGCCGAGCTTTCAGCCGGGCACATAACCGATCTTGAACAGGGACGAAAATGGGTGTCGGCCGATTCTCTCGTACGCATTGCCGATGCACTCGGCATTGAACCGTTCATGCTGCTCCTGCCAGAGTCGGTAGAGTCGGGAACCGATGCGTTCTCGCTCCTGACCGAGTACGCCATGTCGGTTCGCGAGACCGTTGAAGGTACGCTCGAGACGACACTGCGCGAAATGCTTGCGCGCAAAGACAGTCCGGAGAGCGGTTCAGGGGAATAGATCACTCATGGTGATCTTCGACATCTCAAACAGGCGTTCAAACAGGTGCCGTTTTGCGTCCTCGTCTGGTCCGGTCAGTACCCGGTTCATTCGGGAGTTGGGCACGATCTGCCACGAGACACCAAACCGGTCCTGTATCCAGCCGTATCGTTCATTGAACGGATACGAGTCCAGTGGCATGAGTGCCGTACCGCCCGGCTGAAGTGCTGCCCACAGACGGTCTACCTCTGCCGCGTCTTTGCACCGGACAAAAAACGAAATCGAGGGATTCGGTTGAAAGTCGTCACCACCGTTCAGAGCACAGAAACCGAACCCGTCGATCTCGTATTCTATCGTCATGACCTCTCCTGGCGAGTGACCATGAATGTTCTGCCCGACCTCCGTCGTGCCAGTCTTGGGCAGGGTCAGCATTATCCCATGGAAAATACCGGGTGTTACAATTTTTTAGACCCGTGGTATTCTTTTATGGCACCGCAAGGAGCGGTACACGACATGAAACATCACGAGCACGCCCTGGCGGCGATAGAGGCCTTCGGACTCGAACGCCACTTCGGTACGACGAAGGCTGTTGACGGAGTAGATCTGCGCGTTGAACGAGGCAGCGTGTTCGGGCTCCTTGGACCGAATGGTGCCGGCAAGACGACCCTTGTGCGCATTCTCGCCACGCTCCTGCTTCCACACGCGGGAACAGCCCGCGTCTTCGGTCACGACGTCGTTAACGAACCGGACGAAGTCCGAAGCCGTATAAGCCTGACCGGACAGTTCGCTTCTCTGGACGAGGATCTTACCGGTAGCGAAAACCTCGTCATGATCGCACGGTTGTACGGGTTTGACCGGAAAGCTGCCCGTGAACGAGCGATGTTTCTGCTCGACTCCTTCGGCCTGTCCGACGCGGCGGACCGGCAGGTGAAAAGTTTCTCCGGTGGAATGAGGCGTCGCATCGATATTGCCGCAAGTCTCGTCGTGACACCCGACCTGATTTTTCTCGATGAACCGACTACGGGGCTCGACCCGCGAAGGCGCAATCAGGTCTGGAGCATAATTCGTGCACTTGCAGCGGCCGGCACCACAGTCCTTCTGACGACGCAGTACCTTGACGAGGCAGATCAGCTTACCGATCGAATTGCAGTTGTCGATCACGGGCGAATCATTGCAGAGGGCACGAGCGGTGAGCTGAAGGCGCAGGTGGGAAACAGCGCGCTTCATGTCCGTGTCGCCCGCGCAGAACAGCGCCAGTCGGCTCTTCGTGTGCTCGAGAACGTCCTGAACACGACGGTTGTACCCGGAAACGATGCATTTTCGTGTCACGCCTCGGTCGAAGACGGCGCGATCGCAGGAGACGCCATGATTTCGCTCGCGAAAGAGGGTATTGAGGTGACCGACTTCTCGCTCGGTAGACCGAGTCTCGACGAAGTGTTTCTTGCGCTGACCGGAACAACCGCTACGGAGGAGGCTCACGCATGAGCACCGATCTCAAACAGAATTCGAGCAATCCCGGTTCCGGGACGACCGAATCGCAGGGAACCGTGACACACGAGATGCTGAAACAGGTGCTGCTCACAGGAACCCGTCCCGGACGGTCCGGGCCGCTTTCTGCTTCGGCAACGTTCTGCTGGAGGGCCTTGCTGAAGATCAAGCACGTACCGGAACAGATGCTCGACGTCACCATGTTCCCGATAATGTTTACCCTCATGTTCACGTTTCTGTTTGGCGGTGCGCTCGCCGGATCTACGGCCGCGTATCTGCAGTTTCTGCTTCCGGGCATACTTGTTCAGAGCATCGTGTTCATTACCGTCTATACCGGGTTCGGAATTAATACCGATATCTCGAAAGGTATATTCGATCGCATTCGGTCACTTCCGGTCTGGCGACCGTCGGCAATTGTCGGCGCGCTTCTTGCCGATACCGTGCGGTATCTCATTGCCGCCTCCGTCATTCTCGTACTCGGATTCATTCTCGGTTACCGACCCGAAGGTGGACTCGCTGGTGTCGCGTTTGGAGTCGTACTTACGCTTGTGTTCTGTTTTTCGGTTTCGTGGATCTGGACGCTGCTTGGCCTTGTGCTTCGCTCTCCGAACTCCGTCATGGGTGTCAGCATGATGATTCTCTTTCCGCTTACATTCGCGAGCAACATATTCGTCGATCCCGCTACCATGCCCCCGTGGCTCGAAGCCTTCGTCTCCGTGAACCCCATTACGCTCCTCGTTACCTCGGTACGCGGCGCTATGGACGGCGCACTCGCGCTCGGCGATGTCGCGCTCACCCTTGCCGCGTCACTCGCGTTTGTGGTGGTGTTTGCCCCGCTTACCATGTTCATCTATCGCCGAAAGCATTAGAGCTGCGGACGCTGGCAGGGATGCACCATGAACACCGTATCGGTGCGTGATGTACGCAGGGTTCGATAGGCCGATGGGAGATACGCGGGCTGTTCCTGGAACCGACGGTCACCTGTGACGAACGACTGTTGAAGGCGTTTCGTTTGGGTCTTGTGGCACTCGCTCGCCAGAATGACTGCGATACCGTTGACACGAAGCCCGTGGCACAGAATGCATTCGTGATCGAAATGCAACGAACCGAGTCGTAAGCTTACCGGCGATCGGACTCGAACCGATACACCCTTGCGGGCGGCAGATTTTGAGTCTGCTGCGTCCACCAATTCCGCCACTCAGATAAAATCTCAGATTAAGTCAAATGGTCAGGTAATCTGCCGCGCCCTATTTCGCAACGACAGCTCGTTCCGACAAACTCGTTGCTTGCCAAACAAATATCGTCTACTGTCCCGATGTTAGGCAAGGTCAGGAACAATGGCAATAGTGTTCGACATCCTCGAAGAAGAGAAACGCAGACTACTCAGCCTCAAGGCGTGGTACGATCAGCAACTGTCTGAGCTACCGAAGGGATCTCTCTCCCGGAAGAAGCGGTGGAACCGGGAGTATCTTTACCTTGCCTGTCGAGAGTCCGGTAAAGTGAAGTTCGAATATATCGGGCCGGTCGACTCCGATGCTGCTCAAGAAGCAGAGGCAAAGGTGCGACGGAGAAAGGATCTGGAAGAGAAACTGAGTCAGGTGGAAGAGAACCTTACCGACGTTGAGCGAGGACTGCGTGGCAGGAGATGTTGAGGCGCTTCGCGAGACAAAATGTACTCACTTGCGTGTATATGAGGACATTGTGTCTCAAACCGAAAGTGCCGGGCAGGGTACAACTGACCTCTACGATACGCTATTCAACTTGTTGGTTTAGTAAATAAAGTATTTGCATAGCTAAACTATGCAAATTATATTGACGATAAACCTCTTTCCTGTTTACTATGTCCTTGGAATGCATAGTATTACTATGCAAAAAAACATATGAATGAACCGAAGACAAGACAATCCTTGCCGGACATGCTTCCTGAAGGACAGGTGGTGAACAGGCGGTGGCTCTTCAGCAAGGGATTCGACCGGCCCACCGTTGACTACTACTTGAGGGCCAAGCGTCTAGTTTCTGTTGGGCGTGGGTACTACCGACGTCCCGGACCACCGTTGCGATGGCAACACATACTGTACTCCCTGAATGAACTCGGTTTTGATCTACACCTCGGCGGGTACGGCGCCCTGGAGAACGCGGGCGTGGCCCACTATCTCTCAACCGGCAATGTCGTCCACGTTTACGGCTGTGACTCACCACCTTCCTGGAGTCACGAAGTGGTATCCGGATCGGATCTCTTTCATCATGGAAAGGGAGGGTTCCCATGTCGCGAGCCTGCGGGTATCGATCATGGGTCTTTCGGGACGTGGGACTGGCCATTACCGGAGTCCACCCCGGAGCGGGCTCTCATCGAAGTCCTTCGCGATGTGACCGACGAGCACGACTTTCGTTCCGTCGACAAGCTTTTCGAGTCGGCGGTCAGTTTGCGCCCAACAGTGTTGCAAGCTGTCCTGGAAGTGTCGCAGAGTGTAAAGGCGAAACGGCTCTTCTGCTGGTTCGCCGAACGGCACCGACACTCGTGGTTCGGGCGCATCAACGTAAAGAACATAGACCTTGGGCGCGGAAAGCGCCAGATTGTGGCACAGGGCCGCCTCAATAATCGGTATCAGATCACCGTCCCGGCAGACATGGAGAACGATGATGAAGGAAACCTATTCTAACCAAGTTCGGCTCCTCGTTCGTCTACTCGCCCACGTGCAGAAAGAGACGTCTTTGGCATTGAAGGGCGGCACGGCGATCAATCTGTTTCTCCGGGATATGCCTCGCCTCTCAGTTGATCTGGATCTCGTCTACTTGCCAATCCAGGATCGAGCTACAAGCCTGAAGAGTATTAACGACGCCCTGGAGCGTATCCGTTTTGAAGTGGAACGCGGCATGCCTGAGGTGACAGTGAGTTCTGTTCCCCTACCCAAGACAACGGAAACGATGCGCCTGGTCGTCACGTCACCACAAGGAACCGTGAAGGTGGAGGTTTCTCCTGTTCTGCGTGGCTCCGTCTTCGAATCGGCGCATAGACAGATAGCACCGGTCGTGGCCGATCAATTCGGTTATGTCGAAGCGAACCTTCTGGCTGTGCCCGATATTCTTGCCGGAAAGCTTTGCGCTGCATTGGACCGTCAGCACCCCCGCGACATATTTGACGTCGGGTATATCCTGCACGCTGGAGTCATGGACGATCGTTTACGCACCGCGTTCCTCGTTTATTTGATTTCTCATAACCGCCCTATCTCTGAGCTGCTCGCGCCTTACGAGAAGGAACTTGATCGAGCCTTTGTCGAAGAGTTTGACGGGATGACGCGAGAACCGATAACGGTGGAGCAGCTGAACGAGATCCGTACGCGGTTCTTCTCTATGATCCACCCTTGGCTCACCGAAGGGGATCGGGAGTTTCTCCTTGGGTTCAAAAAAGGCGAGCCGAACTGGGATTACCTCGGCATCGATCATGTGCGGGACCTGCCAGGTGTCCGGTGGAAACAGTACAACCTGGAGCGCATGACGCCGCAGGCAAGGCGGACTTCGATTCTCCGACTCGAACAGGTATTGGAAAGATCTTGATGGCAGCCGTTTTCTACCGACCAACAAAGGGTGTTTATCGCAAATAGCTGCCACAACCCGTAAATCGACTGTGGGTTCCGCAGGATATCTACAAGTACGTCTGCTCCCACACGCTCAGATTGCCGGAAATTGTTAGGCATGCGCCCCTATCTTCTCCTTTTCGAAAAAATCTGTTGATTTCATGTTGACATCAACTTGAGCTCAACACGAGATCTACAACGGTAGTGTCCTGTCATGTGGTGTAACTTCCTGTCTCCGGGTGTCTGTGGTTACGCCACCTCTCTCGGCTCCAAGAGTTTCGTTTCCAGGTCTGGGTTGATGACTCGTGCCAGACTCTCATGGCTCATGTAGCGGCGGGTCAGGTGCCATTCTTCGTTCTGCTCGACCA